>NZ_JBFUCA010000375.1:0-4231 GCF_056405475.1 Polaromonas sp. P1_G4 | reverse complement strand
GGACAGCACCTTGCCGCTCTGGGCMGTTTCGCCGCTGTAGCCGGGCAACTCTTCCAGCGTGGCCTGCCAGTCGCGGCTCTGGAGCTCCTTGAGCAGTGCCTGCACCTGCGGCGTGGGCAGTTCGGACTTCAGGCACACCAGGTGGTAGCGCTCTTGCGCCAGCGGGATGAAGCCCAGGCCTTTCTCGCGCGCTGCCGTTTCAATGCCAAGGCCGGCATCGGCGACATTGCTGGCAATCGCCTGGGCTACGGCCGTATGGGATGGCTCCTGGCTCTGGTAGCCCTCGATATCTGAAGTCGCCACACCGGCTTTGCCCAGCAGTTCGTCCAGCAACACGCGCGTGCCGGTGCCTTCCGCCCGGTTCACGTAACGCACGCCCGGCCTTGCAAGGTCGGTGATGCCGGCGATCTGCAGCGGGTTGTTTTTGGCCACGATCAGGCCCTGCATGCGATGGGCGAAGCCGATCAGCTTGTGCAGTCCGGGTTTGAGCAGGTTGCGGTAGGTTTGTGCGGTCACGGACTGACTGCCAGGCTGGTCCAGCGTGTGAAATCCGGCCATCATGCAGCGTCCCGCGTTCAGGGCGGCAATGGCGTCCACGCTGCCCATGAACCGGATGTCCAGGTGCAGCCCGCGCGGGCYCGCCTGCTCGCGCAACGCAGAAAGCGCTGCGTCGTGGCTTGCATACAGCGTGAGCACATGGGCGTTGTCGTCAAAGGCGGTGGAAAAGGCCCGTTCGATGTCGCCTCGCAACGCTTCGATCTGTGGCGCCAGCCGAGCCTGTGCCTGCCGCTCGGCCCAAAGCAGTTTCTCGCCGAATTCCGTGAGCCGTGCCCGCTGGCCTTTGTCCCAGACGATCAGCGTTCGGCCCAGGGTCTGCTCCCGGTCTTTGAGTGCACCCCACACGTGGCGGTACGACAGGTCGAGCGCCTTGGCGGCTTTGGAGATGGAGCCCTGCTCACGCACCGCATGGAGCATGTCCATCAGCGGATTGCGTATCAGGGCGTTTTTGCCGCGCTGGGGTGTGAGCAGGTAAGAGAGTTCGACTTTATGCATGGCAAACGGTAAGTGCACAGATTATGAGTGCATCGGTCGGCGGGAACGGGTCGGGGACGCGGTGGACAGCTTGGGTTTGCCGACCTATGCAAATGAATTCATAGCGATGATTCCCGATGCAAATCAAGGACTTAGGCCCTAGGCTAGAGTGCCGCACAGCTTTGACATGAACACCTTCTCAGACAGCGCCGCCACGGCATTCACGCTCATCACCTCGCTCGATCCCATGCTGGCCAGCATCGTGGCCCGTTCATTGGCCGTGAGTGCTTGTGCCTGCCTCATTGCCTGCAGCGGCGGCTTGCTGCTCGGTGCGTGGCTGGGCGTGTCGCGCTTTCGCGGCCGCGGTGCGGTTCTGGCCCTGCTCAACACGGCACTGGCCCTTCCGTCGGTGGTGGTCGGGCTGGTGGTGTACCTGTTGCTCTCGCGAACCGGCCCCCTCGGTTTTCTGGGCTGGCTGTTTTCCTTCAAGGCCATGGTGCTGGCGCAGGCCGTGCTGGTGCTGCCGGTCGTCACCGCGCTGGTCCGCCAGGCGATTGAAGATGCCGACCGTTCTCATGGCGAGCAATTCCGGTCGCTGGGTGCGGGCCGCTTTGTGCGCGGCCTCATTCTTTTGTGGGACGAGCGTTATGCGTTGCTGACGGTGCTGATCGCCGCGTTCGGCCGGGCGATCTCGGAGGTCGGCGCGGTGATGGTGGTGGGCGGCAATATCGACGGCTTCACGCGCGTGATGACGACTTCGATTGCGCTGGAGACCAGCAAGGGCGATTTGCCGCTGGCGCTGGCGCTGGGCATCGTATTGCTCGGGGTGGTGCTGCTGCTGAACATCCTGATCGCCCTGGTGCGGCGCTGGCGTGAGCAGTTCGACGACCGCCTGCCGGATGTGGCCCTGGCCACCGGGGGTGCGCAGCCATGACGCAGGTTTTCAACCTGCATGCCATCGGTGTGCAGTTCGGCCAGGTGCAGGCGCTCAGCGGCTGCAGCCTGYGTATCAAGGCCGGCGAAAGACTGGCGCTGGTGGGCGCCAACGGCAGCGGAAAGAGCACGCTGCTGCGAACCCTCAACGGCCTGGTCCGGCCTTCCAGCGGCAGCTTTCAGCACGACGTGCAATTGCGGCAGGCCATGCTGTTCCAGCGGCCCTACATGCTGCGCGCCAGCGTGCTGAACAACGTAGCGCTCGGACTGTGGCTGGGTGGTGTGCGCTGGAAAGAGGCCAAAGTCCAGGCACTGGCCGCGCTGGAGCGCGTGGGGCTGGAAGACCTGGCCACACGCAATGCCAAGGCTTTGTCCGGAGGGCAGCAGCAGCGCGTGGCGCTGGCGCGCGCCTGGGCGCTCAAGCCGCAGGTTCTGCTGCTCGACGAGCCCACGGCCAGCCTGGACCCCACGGCCAAGCGCGAGGTCGAGCGCCTGATGGCGGAGTTTGCCGATGCCGGCATGACGCTTATTTTCAGCAGCCACAACCTGGGGCAGGTCAAGCGGCTGGCCACCCGGGTGATTTACCTTGAGCATGGCCGGCTGGTAGCCGACTTGCCGACTGCGGCCTTTTTCACCGGTCCTGTCCCCGCAGCGGCAGAAGCATTTTTAAAAGGAGAACTTGCATGAACAGCTTGAGCATGGTATCGGGAATTTTCGGGTCGATCAGGGCCTTGGTGCTTGTCCCGCTTGCGCTGGCAGCTACTGTTTCGATAGCACAAACCAACACTATCGTGATGGCGTCAACCACCTCGACCGAGCAGTCGGGCCTCTTTCCCTACCTGCTGCCCGAGTTCAAAAAAGCCACGGGCATTGACGTGAAAGTAGTCGCTGTCGGCACCGGCCAGGCTATCGACATGGGCCGCCGGGGGGACGCCGACGTGCTGTTTGTGCACGACCAGGTGGCGGAAGAAAAAGTCGTAGCCGAAGGTTTTGCCATCAAGCGCTTTCCTGTCATGTACAACGATTTCGTGCTGATCGGCCCCGCAGCTGATCCGGCCAAAACCAGGGGCAGGGACATTGTCGAAGCGCTGAAAAAACTCAGCGCCGCCAATGCCGGTTTTATCTCTCGCGGTGACAAGAGCGGCACGCATGCCGCCGAGCTTCGCTACTGGAAAGCCGCGGGCGTTGAGACGCCGGGCGACAAGCCCGCGTTTGCCAACTACAAGGCTTGCGGCTGCGGCATGGGCCCGGCGCTCAACATCGCGGCCAGCAGCGGCGGCTATGTGTTGGCCGACCGCGGCACCTGGCTGTCCTTCAAAAACCGCGGCGACCTGGCCGTGCTGGTCGAAGGCGATACCAAGCTGTTTAACCAGTACGGCGTGATGGTGGTGAACCCCGCCAAGCATCCGCAGACCAAAGTGGTGGAAGCGCAGAAGTTTGTGGACTGGATCATCTCGCCCATGGGCCAGAACGTGATCGCCGGTTACAAAATTGGTGGTGAGCAATTGTTCTTCCCAAACGCTAAATGAGTTCCCCCCTGCCCAGGCTCACTGCGTGTAGCCTGTCCTCCCCTACAGGGGACGGTGAAATTGGCACACCCCCGTCCAAGCTCACTGCGTGTAGCTTGTTCCCCCCTCGAGGGGGCGGCGCTTGCGGTCTGGCAAAGCCAGTCCCGCGGCGCCTGCTGGTATGGATTGCTGCTGCGGTTGTTTTTTCAGGAGGCCTGACTATGGCGCATGCCCAATCGCCCGCAGCATCTGCTGAAGGCGCCGCGCCGCTGCGCGTGTATGCGGCGGGCAGCCTGCGCGAAGCGCTCACCGAAGTGGCCCGCGCGTACGAATCCCGCACGGGCGTGAAAACCCAGCTGACGTTTGGCGCCTCCGGACTGCTGCGCGAACGCATTGAAAAGGGCGAGCCTGCGCAGGTGTTTGCATCGGCCGATACGCAGCATCCCCAGCGCCTCTATTCCGCAGCGGGCAGTGCATGGGTGCAACCCACGCTGTTTGTGCGCAACCAGCTGTGTGCTCTGGCCGTGCCGCAGCTCAATGCCGATTCGGGAAAGTTGCTCGACCTGATGCTGGATCCCGCCGTCAAGCTCGGCACCTCCACGCCCAGGGCGGACCCGTCGGGCGACTATGCGTGGGCAGTGTTCCGCAAGGCGGAAGCACTCAAGCCCGGTGCTTACACGGCACTGGACAGCAAGGCACTCAAGCTCACCGGCTCACCCGAAGCGCCCCAGCCTCCGCCGGGCCGGAGTACGTATGAG
>NZ_JBFUCA010000374.1:0-4266 GCF_056405475.1 Polaromonas sp. P1_G4 | reverse complement strand
GTCCAGCCGGGGTCAAAAACAACTCGCCTTCGGCTCAAACAAGTTTTTGCCCTGATCCGTCTGGCCCTGCGCTCCTCGGCGCATCCACAAGGGCCAATCGGGAGCGGGGACTGAAGGCCGAAAACAAAAGACAAATACCAACAAGGACTCGCCACGGCGAGTCCTTGTTTCTTGCGGTCTTCGGGGTTCTGTCTTTGGCAGTTTGGGTATTCGGTTTTGGTATTCCTCTCCCCACCCCCTTCTGTATGCGCCGAGGAGCGCAGGTTCAGGCGGATCAGGGATCGCGATTGTCTGAGCGAAGCGAGTTCGAGCGAGACCCCGTCTGGTCCGAGCACCGCAGGTTGCCCGTAGCGAAGCGAAGGGACGCAGACAGCAGGGTCGCCTTTTCTTTTGCTTACTTTGCTTTTGGCGAAGCAAAAGAAAAGTGAGTTGCCGCCGGGCAACCCCCGGCCAACTACCCTCAGCAAAGAGCACGTAGCCGGAGCAAGAACCGGTGAAGAAAAAACCTCACCGGCCAAGATACACCTCAATAACCCGCTCATCCGCCTGAACCTGATCAAGCGTCCCCTGCGCCAACACAGACCCATCACACAGCACGGTCACGATCTCCGAAATCGTCTTGATAAAGCTCATGTCATGCTCCACCACCATCAGCGAATGCTTGCCCTTGAGTGTCAAGAACAGCTCTGCCGTGCGTGCCGTTTCTTCATCGGTCATGCCAGCCACCGGCTCGTCGAGCAGCAGCAGCTTCGGGTCCTGCATCAACAGCATGCCGATCTCCAGCCACTGCTTTTGCCCATGGCTCAGGTTGCCGGCCATACGGCCCACACTGTCTGCCAGGTGAATCGTCACCAGGATCTCGGCCAGCCTGTCGCTTTGTGTTGAATCGAGCTTGAAGAACATCGAATGCTTCACGCCCTTGTTGGTCTTGAGCGCGAGCTCCAGGTTTTCAAACACGGTGAGCTGCTCAAACACCGTGGGCTTCTGGAACTTGCGGCCTATCCCCAGCTGGGCGATTTCGGCTTCCTTGTGGCGCAGCAGGTCAATCGTGCTGCCGAAAAACACCGTGCCTTCATCGGGCCGGGTCTTGCCGGTGATGATATCCATCATGGTTGTCTTGCCGGCGCCATTGGGGCCGATGATGCAGCGCAGCTCGCCGGGCGCAATGTCCAGGCTCAGCTTGTTGATGGCCTTGAAGCCGTCGAAGCTGACGCTCACATCTTCCAGGTACAGGATACGACCGTGGGTAACGTCTACCTCGCCGGTGGCATGAGCAATACGGCGGCCGCTGGCACTGCGACCACCGGATTCGGTATTGGCTTTGCCGGCATCCAGTGCGGCCAGGCGTTCTTCAATGCGGCGTGCGCCTTGTTCGAGCAGATCGGGAGTCATTTGCCACCCCCTTTACGAAGCTTCTTGACCAGGCCCACCACGCCGTCAGGCAGGAACAGCGTGACGCTGATGAAAAGTGCCCCCAGAAAGTACAGCCAGAATTCGGGATACGCCACCGTGAGCCAGCTCTTGGCGCCGTTGACGATAAAGGCACCCACAATCGGCCCGATCAAACTGGCGCGCCCGCCCACTGCGGCCCAGATGGCAATTTCAATCGAGTTGGCCGGGCTCATTTCGCTCGGGTTGATGATGCCGACCTGCGGCACATACAAGGCACCGGCCACACCGCACATGATGGCCGAAATCACCCAGATCGTGAGCTTGTAGCCCAGCGGGCTGTAGCCGGAGAACATCACACGCGTTTCGGCGTCACGAATGGCCTGCAGCACACGGCCAAATTTGCTGCCCACCAGCCATTTGGCAAACAAAAAGAAGCCGAGCAGCGTAAGGCCCGTCATGATGAACAGCGTCATGCGCATCGACGGCGTGGCGATCGGGATGTTGAGAATGCGTTTGAAGTCGGTAAAGCCGTTGTTGCCGCCAAAACCGGTTTCATTGCGAAAGAACAGCAGCATGGCCGCAAACGTCATGGCCTGGGTGATGATGGAAAAGTAAACGCCCTTGATGCGCGAGCGGAAGGCAAAGAAGCCAAACACAAAGGCAATGATGCCCGGCACCGCCACAATCAAAAACAGGGTGGCGGCAAAGCTGTCGCTGAAAGTCCAGTGCCAGGGCAAGGTCTTCCAGTCAAGGAACACCATGAAGTCGGGCAGGTCGCTTTTGTAATTGCCGTCGCGGCCAMTCTGGCGCATGAGGTACATGCCCATGGCGTAGCCGCCCAGTGCAAAGAACACGCCATGCCCCAGCGAGAGGATGCCGGTGTAGCCCCAGATCAAGTCCATGGCCAACGCGCAGATGGCGTAGCACATGATCTTGCCGAGCAGCGCCACGGCGTAGGTGCTCATGTGGAACACGCTGCCCTCGGGCACCCACAGGTTGAGGATGGGCGCAATGGCGCAGACGGCGATCAGTGCCATCATGAAGGCGCTCCAGCCGCCGCGCGTAAGCAGTGGGCCCTTGGCCGGAAGGTGCACGATAGTTGGCATCGGGGTCATGGTGGCCGTCATCTCAGGCCTCCGCACTGCGGCCCTTCATCGCGAAGATGCCCTGCGGCCGCTTCTGGATGAAGATGATGATGAACACCAGCACGGCAATCTTGGCCAGCACGGCGCCCGTCCAGCCTTCGAGGAATTTGTTGAGAATGCCCAGGCCCATCGCGGCATACACCGTGCCCGCCAGCTGGCCCACGCCGCCCAGCACCACCACCATGAACGAATCCACGATGTAGCCCTGGCCCAGGTCCGGCCCCACGTTGCCCACCTGGCTCAGCGCGCAGCCCGCCAGGCCGGCAATGCCCGAGCCCAGCGCGAAGGCGTAAGTATCAACGCGGGCCGTGTTCACACCCATGCAAGAGGCAATCGGCCGGTTCTGCGTGACGCCGCGCACAAACAGGCCCAGCCGCGTGCGGCTGATCAGCCAGGCCACGCCCAGCAGCACCGCCACGGCAAACACAATGATGACCAGCCGGTTGTAAGGCAGCGAAAGATTGCCCAGCACCTGCACGCCGCCGCTCATCCACACCGGGTTTTCAACCCCGACGTTTTGCGCGCCAAAAATCGAGCGCACCAGTTGCTGCAGCATCAGGCTGATACCCCAGGTGGCCAGCAGTGTCTCCAGCGGGCGGCCATAGAGGAAGCGAATCACGCTGCGTTCCAGCGCCGCACCCATCAGCGCCGAGGCCATGAAAGCCACCGGCACCGCGGCCAGCAAATACCAGTCAAACGCGCCGGGAAAGTATTTCTGGAACACGCCCTGCACCACGTAGGTGGCATAGGCGCCAATCATCATCAGCTCGCCGTGCGCCATATTGATGACGCCCATCAACCCGTAAGTGATGGCCAACCCCAGCGCCACCAGCAGCAAGATGCTGCCCAGGCTGATGCCGCTGAAAATCGCGCCCAGCTTGTTGCCCCACTCCAGTGAGGCCTCAACCTTGGCCAGCGCGGCTTGAAGGGCCACCTTCACGTCGGCATCGGCCTCGGTGCCTAGGCGTTCTATCAGCACCGTTTTGGTATTGGGGTTCTTGCTGCCGGCCAGCTGCGCGGCGGCTTCCAGGCGCTTGGCCTTGTCGGTGCTGCCCAGCATGATGGCGGCGCGCATCAGCTCAAGCTGGTTCTTCAGCTCGGGCACGGTTTCAGCCGCGTAGGCTTTTTCAATCAACGGAAGCCGCGCTTCGTCGTTGTCACCGCCCAGCGTCTTGATCGCATCGCGCCGCTGCTTCTCGTCTTTGGAAAACAGCTTCAACGCGGCCAGCGCGTTGTCGATCTCGCTGCGCATCAGGTTGGGGTTGATCACGTCTTCAGCATCAGCCGGCAGCGGCACCTCGGCGCCGGTGATCGGGTCAAAGGCTTTGTCGTCTTTCACAACAAAAACCTTGTCGCCCTTGGTTTTCACCGCATCGTCAGACAGCGCCTGTATGAACGCGGCCGTCTTCTCGTCGGCCTTGGCAGCGGCCTTTCCCAAGGCCTCCACACGCGCCTCCGTTTCGCCAATTGACATGCCTTTTACCTCCTCAGGACTTAAGGCATAAGCGCGAGCAGCTATCAAAAGCGTAGCAAGAAAGAGTAGGCGGAGAAGTGGGTAACGGAGCATAGGGGAAAGAACCTGTAGGTTGGGCACAGCACGCAACCGTGTTGCGCCCAGACTGCAACTTCCTTGGGGGCACCGGTCTTACTCACCAAGAGCAAGAACCGGACCGTAGACGCCCAAAGGCGTCAAGACAGGAAGAAGCGTAGCGAGCGGACCGAGGTGGGG
>NZ_JBFUCA010000373.1:0-4266 GCF_056405475.1 Polaromonas sp. P1_G4 | reverse complement strand
GGGCCGGAGTACGTATGAGTGGCTGATCACGGAGGGCCGCGCCGACCTGTTCCTGACCTATTGCACCAACGCCGTGGCGGTTCGCAAAGAAGTGCCGCGCATGAACGTGGTGCAGATGCCGGCTGCCTTGCAGGTGAGTGCGGCCTACGGTTTGACTGCGCGAAGCGGGGATGCTGCGGCTGCGCAGTTTGCTGCCTACTTGTTGACGCCGGAAGCGCAGGAGGTGTTTCGGCGGTTTGGTTTTGGGGCGCCCTAGCAAGACACCCACCCCCGTCCAGTCTCACTGCGTGTAGCCTGTTCCCCCCTCGAGGGGGCGGCGCCTGCGGTCTGGCAAAGCCAGTCCCGCGGCCCCCGCTGGTAGTGTCCAAAGAATTCTTCAACCCAGCATGAGCCGCGGAACCGGCTTTGCCGGGCCGCAGGCGGGCGGCCCCCTCGGGGGGCAGCGACCCACACGAAGTGGGGGAGCGTGGGGGCTACATATAATCACCCCGTGCCCCACCACCCCGTATCCCGCTCGACCCTTCCCGTATGGGAACGCCTTGCCGCCTGGCTGGCTTTCCTGGCCGTGGCGGCGGCGTTGTGGGCACCGGTGTCCATGCTCGCCCAGGACGTGCGCAGCGGCAAGCTGAGCGGCATTTGTACTGTCAACACCGCTTCGTCTGATGCCGGCGTGGACTCCACCGATGGCAATGCAGCCTCCCCAGGCCAGCGCTGCGACCTGTGCGGCTCAGCAGGGCTGGTGCTGCCACCTCTACCGGTAGCAACCGTTTCCTGTGTCACCGGTACCACGGTTGCGGTGGCGGATATTCCGGCAACCACCGGCACTGCCATCTCCGGGCTGCCTTTCAGCCGCGCACCTCCCGCACTTTGAACTGAACCGCCTCTCGCTGGAGGCCTCAGGCATCCCGCGCACGGGCCTTGCGGCCGGCGCCGTGCCATCGTTCATTTCAGCGTGCACTTTCACGAGCCTTTTCTGCGCACCCGTGCGCTCCGTTCGGCATGGCGCTCGCTGCGCTGGCTGGCCCTAATTTCAGCCGCAAATCCTGCTGCCTTTAATTTTCAATCCTGTAAGAATCAATCATGAAATACCCAAATGCTATTAAAACCATAGCTGCTTGCGCTCGTCCCTATTGGGCTGGAGCTATCTTTATTGCCGTATCGCTGCCTGCCGCCGCACACGTCACCCTGGAATACCAGGTCGCGAATGCGGGCAGTTATTACAAGGGCACATTCAAGGTCGGGCATGGCTGCGGGAATTCACCCGTCAAACAGATCGTGGTCACCATCCCCGCGGGTGTGCAGGGTGCCAAGCCCATGCCCAAAGCAGGCTGGACGCTGGAGGTCACACGTGAGAAGCTGGCGCAGCCGCTGCTGGACCACGGAAAAACCGTTACCGAAGACGTGTCGCGAATCAGCTGGACGGCTAAAACCCCCGCTGACTATCTGCAGAACGACTGGTACGACGAATTTGTGCTGCAGGCCAAACTGCCCGCACAGGCGGGCATGTTGTATTGGCCGGTAAGCCAGGTTTGCGAGAACGGCAAGGTTGACTGGGCCGAAGTGCCCAAGCCAGGCCAAAAGATGTCCGACCTCAAAAACCCTGCTGCCGCGCTTGAGCTGATGCCTGCAGGCGGTGGTGAACACAATCACTGAGCGAGCCCCGGCGGCTTTATTTCAGATTCAATTTACTGCTTCAAGGAGCATTTACACATGACATCCGCAAAATTCTCAAAAACCGTGTTGGCGTTTTCGCTGGTACTGGCCAGCATGGCTGCCCCGGCCCAGACGGCCGCAGTCAAGGTCGATGGGGCGTGGGCGCGCGCCACTGTGCAAGGGCAAAAAGGCACGGGGGCTTTTATGAGCCTCACCGCCAAAGATGGGGCCCAGCTGATCGGCGTGTCGTCGCCGGTGGCGGGCGTGGCTGAAGTGCATGAAATGAAAATGGACGGCGACGTCATGAAAATGCGCGCCGTGCCGTCACTTGATTTGCCTGCCGGCAAAAAGGTCGAACTCAAGCCAGGGGGTTACCACGTCATGCTGATGGACCTCAAAGCACCGCTGGCCAAAGACAGCACAATCCCCGTGACCCTGCTGTTCAAGGACGCCAAAGGTGTGGAAAGCAAGCTCGAGCTGAAGCTGCCGGTTGCCACTGCAGCTCCGGGAGCAGCCGGTGCCGCGGCCGAGCACAAGCACTGATTTGTGTTTGCCGGGTGCTAGTTGCGTTTGCCCGAGCCCAGGCGGCGGTAAACCGTGGCCCGGCTGACGCCGAGCGCTTTTGCGGCCTGCAGCACATTGCCGCGTGAATCGGTCACCGCCTTGCGGATCAAGGCGGTTTCGAGTTCTTTCAGCGTTCGTGACGCGGCGCCTGAAGGCGGCAGGCTGGTTGCCGGGGCCGGCGAGTCCCGGCCGGGCAACTGCGGCAGCGCGTGCAGGCGCAGGCCTGTCCAGAGCGGCACCTCCAGGATGCCGCCATTCACCGGCGCCTGGCGCTGCGCCGCGTCAAACAGCATTTCGAAGGGCATGGCAAAGAGATCGTTGCAATGCGGCGTCATGCCTGCGGTGAAGCCCAGCTGTGAAATCATCTGCCGCGCCGCCTGGTTGGCGCCAGTGACGCAACCATCGGTATCCACGCACACCAGCCCATCGGTCTCATCCCCCAGCGTGCGGCCCGGCCAATTCAGCCGGATCAGCAATGCATGGGGTTTGCCCAAAGTGAGTGCGTTCTCTATGCTGCGCGCGGATTGCGCAACGAGGTGTTTGAGCTCGGGTCTCTCGACCACTTCGATGCCCGTCAGGTCCAGCATGCCGGCGCAGCGGCCGTCGGGGCCGAACAAGGGCGCGCCGGCGCAGCTGTAGACCGAGGTGGCATCAAAAAAATGCTCACCCCGATGCAGCCACACCGGTTGCAGTTCGGTCAGCGCTGCGCCGATGGCGGTAGTGCCCACTTGTTGTTCCGAAAGGTCCGTACCGATGCGTGTGATCATGTCGGCACGGCGGTCGCGCCGGTCTATCGGGCCATTCACATTGATGACCACGCCGGCCTGGTTGGTCAGGATGGCGAAGTAGCGCGTGTCGGCAATGGCCTGGCCCAGCTTTTCCAGTACAGGTGCCGCAGCTTGCACCAGCTGGTGGTTGGCCTCCAGCGTGCGGCGCAGCGCGGCGGCCGGAACGATATCGAAAGAAGGCGCCCGCTCGGGCCGCTGGCCGCCGGCCAGGCAGCGCTGCCAGGAGCGCTCTATCCAGCTTTCAACCACCGGGMTGACACCTCCGGGCGTGTACTCACCGTACAGAACCGCTTGCCGTGCGCGGCCTATGTTGGCCAGCCGGTCCGGCCCGCCGCTTGAGAGAGCCGGATACACCGATGTCATGGGGGTTGTCATGGAGGCCATGACGCATTGTGGCCAATTCAGGCCGTTCGCGGGTGGTGGCGGCTTTGGTTGACTGCGCCGGTATGACAAGCGCGTGCGGGCTGCAAAAGCCGGCCGGCTTACAGACTGGGAAATTTATAAGAAAAGTGGCTCCAGCCCAGACTCAGTTTGCGCAAGTAGCTATAAAAAAATAGCAATTTTCGACTGGATAGCTTTATTCCTGAATGCGCAATCCAGCACCCGAAAATACCTCAGTCAATCTATCGAAATAGCTGACATCGTTCGTGAGGGTTTCACAGACAGTTGAAAACTGTTTTTTATCTTTGAAAGCTATTTTGCAATCCAATCTGTTCTCCCTCAACACATCGTAAAGAGCATCGAGATTGGTGCCTGCATAGCCTTTGTACCCAAAAAAAGCTTCGCCAAGCCGGCAATACAAATCCTGCTTTGAACGCAAGCCTGCTGCGTCAAGGACGATGGGACTTTCATCCACCTTTGCCTGAATCCAGTTGGTTTTCGAAGTTAATGCCTGACACATGGACAACCATGAGTCGCCATACTGCACGCTCAAGTCAGACCAGTTAATAGAAAGACCGTCTGCCCACGCATCCAGCAGCATCGATTTGAACCCGTCGTACTCGCCAAACAAGGCCAAGAGGTAAGTGCGCTCCCCCACGGTCGCTAAATTATTTGCGACGTAAAAAAGGGAAATCCGAAACTCAACACCGGCGTACACCTTCCACAGCGAATACAGGACACCGGTTTCCAATTGGGCGGAAGCACCACGTGCCTTCAAATTCCACATTGAAATCAAAAAACCGTCCGTGATTTCACTCAGAGCATGAGACATGCCCTGAACGTTTTCGACATCCCATTCCATTTCAACGGCGCCAGATTC
>NZ_JBFUCA010000372.1:0-4297 GCF_056405475.1 Polaromonas sp. P1_G4 | reverse complement strand
GCTGATCGGCATCCCGGCTCGCGGCGTACTGACCGAAGAGGTCGATCTCCCAGGAGGTCTGCAAACCCACCTGGGCGGTTGTGGCAATCGGTGGCGCTGTACGGTTCACGGGTGCCGAGCGTCCGCGGCTGACGCTGGCGGTGCCATCAAGGGTAGGCAGCATGGCTGCGCCCGAGGCCACGCGTGAAGCCCGCGCCTGCTCAATGTTGGAGCGCGCGGTGGAAACGGTCGGGCTGACCGATTCCGCCGCCATGATCAGTTCCACCAGCAAGGGGTCATTTTGTTGCTGCCACCATTGCGACAGCCCTTTCAGGCTGCCGCCGTGAGGCAATGCTGCTGTGGTGCCCGCCGCCGGCAAAGGCGTTTGCCATTGCGCGGGAATCGAGACGGAAGGTGGTGTGTGCGGATTGTCGGAAGCGCAGCCGCCCAGCAACAGCGCGCATGCGCCGAACAGCGGCGCCGCTGTCAGCAAGCGCAAGCGATCGCGTCCGGAGTCAGTTTTTTTCATGGTGTGCTGTGTTCAATCGCGGCGCCGCGGCCACGGGGTAATCGGAAAGGTGATTTCGGCGTGCCATTTCGACGCCTACCATGGCTTCGGCATACGCCACCAGGCTGACGGCCCACTGTTCCAGGGCTTCAGGTGTTCCGAACAGCTGGGGCCGGATCGCCTCCACGACTTCGCGGCTGAGGAACATCTGAAGTGCCAGCCCGGTGATGGAAAACGCCAGCCTGTGCACCTCGTCGTCGGCTTTGGTGACGTCTAAATGGCGGCAAAGCACAATAACCAGCGCGGTATGCGCCGGCTTGATCCCCTGGTCGATTTCTTCGGCCCACAGGCCTGTGGGTTCCAGCATCTCGCGAAAGTGGAGCTTCATGCACAACTGCACCAGTTCACCTTGGCGTAAAGGTTCTAGGAAGCTCGAAAAAAAGCCTTCAAGGGACTGCCGCAAGGTGAAATGGGGCTGGTTGTACAGCGCAATGTCATCGCGCGCGCTGCCCAGCGGTTCGGTGAAAACGGCCCGGTACAAGCCGGCCTTGTCGCCAAAGTAATAGCTGATCGCCGCCACGTTGGCTCCCGCAGCATGGGCGATATCGCGAATCGAGGTTTTGGCAAACCCTTTTTCGGAAAACAGCCTGAGTGCCGCGAGCAACAGGTGCGCCCTGGCGTGGGCGCCGTCGGAGCGCTGTTTTCGGCTTTCGCCTTCAGGCTTGGCTGAGCGCGAAGGTGTTTGAGAGGGCAGGTCGGGTGTCATGTGCCCGGATTAGAGCACATTAATCAAACAATCGATTGAATTAAATCAATTGTTTGATTTGAAAGTGGCGACCCACAGTTGCTGGATCGCGCCGCGCTCTGCCTCAAGCGCAGGCGGGTTGACCTGGGTGGGTTCTTCGTTGAGGCGTGCGCGGTGCTGGACACGCCGCAGTTCGCGGTAGGCGCTTGCCGCCCGCTGGCCGACGCCGGCCGGCAGCAGGCCGGCCGTTTCTGCGCGTTGCAGGAGCGAGATGTTGCCGACGTTGTCCCTCAATTCCGGGTGCCGGGCTGATTGGGAAAGCACCAGGAACTGCACGGCGAACTCGGCGTCCACCATGCCGCCCGCACTGTGCTTGACGTCAAATTTTTCAGCCTTGAGCGGAGGCGGGCCTGAGACGGATCCGCCTGTGGGGCTCGGCGTTGCATGGAGGCTTTTGACCGGATGGGCGTCGCGAACCTTTTCGCGCATGGCCACAATTTCATTGCGCAGCGCAACGATGTCGCGCGGAGCGGTGATGACGGTCTGCCGGACTTCGTCAAACCGCAGGCGCAGCGACTCGTCACCCAACACGAAGCGCGCACGTGTCATGGCCTGGTGTTCCCAGGTCCAGGCGGTATTGCTGCCGCGCTGCTGCTGGTAGCGGGTATAGGCCTCAAAACTGGTGACCAGCAAGCCTGAATTGCCGTTGGGGCGCAAAGCGGTATCGATTTCAAACAGGTCGCCTTCGCCGGTCTTGATGGTCAACCAGTTGATCAGCTTGCGCACAAATGCCGCATAGACTTCGGGGGCCCGCTCGTCATCGTCCTCATAGACGAACACGATGTCGAGATCGCTGCCGTAACCCAGTTCTTTGCCGCCCAGTTTGCCGTAGGCAATGATGGCGAACTGCGGTGTTTCACGGTGCCGGTTCTTCAGGCGCTGCCAGCACCAGTCGGTGGTGATGCTCAGCACCGCTTCGGCGAGAGCCGTCAGATCATCGGCCACCTGCTCGACGGTGAGTACGTCTTCCAGATCGCGCGCCAGGGTGCGGAACACTTCCGCATGATGGGCGCGGCGCAGCAGGTTCAGGCAGGTTTCCTCGTCGTCCTCGCCGGTGCTCCTGAGCGCGGCCAGGCGCTGTTGCAGGTCCCGCGCGAAGGCCGTGCCGTCAAAGCGTTCCTTGAGCAGCTCGTCGCTGGCCAGTTCATCAATGACGCCGGGGTGCTGTAGCAGGTAGCGCGCGGGCCATTTGGCGGCCCCCAGCAGGCGCAGCAGGCGCTCATGCACCGCGGGCCGTTCCAGCAGCAGCGCCAGGTAGCTCTCCCGCCTCAGGAGCGGCTCTATCCAGTCGATGATGCGCACAGCCGCTTCCTCGGTGACCGTGCCTTCCGCCAGCCAGGCGGCGGTGCGCTGCACCAGCCGCGCCAGGCGGGCGCGGGAATCTTCGCGCAGGGCCAGCACCCTGGGGTGCTGGCGCCACAGCGCCAGGCGGGCGCGAAACTGTTCCGGCCATTGTTCCGACAATTGCTCCAGCACGTCTTCGAGCTGCTGCGGCGCCGCCTTGGCCGTTTTGCCGCAGCCTTTGCAGTCGGGCTTGCCGCCCAGCAGTTTGTCGAATTCCCCGGCCACCAGCTCCCGGTGGGTGTCGAGTTCGCTGAGGAAGAAGCAGCAATTGCTGTAGCCCAGCGTTTCTGCGATCCACGCCAGGTCGTCATCACGCGTGGGCAGGACATGGGTCTGCTGGTCATCGAGGTACTGGATGCGATGCTCCACGCGGCGAAGAAAATCATAGGCGCGTGCCAGCGCATCGGCGGTTTCCTGCAGCATCAGGCCCGCGCGTGCCACGCGCTGCAAGGCGTCTACCGTGGGACGGGTGCGCAGCTCGGGAAACTGTCCGCCGCGCACCACCTGGAGCAATTGCACGGTGAATTCAATTTCGCGAATGCCGCCGCGCGACATCTTCACGTCGTTGGCCCGCTCCGGGTGGCCGGCGCAGCGCTTGGCGGCATGCTCGCGGATTTGCCGGTGCAAGGTGCGCAGCGCATCGAAGACGTTGTAGTCAAGGTAGCGCCTGAACACGAAGGGCAGCACGGAGCCGCGCAGGGCCTGCGCCGAGCCGTCCTGCACGCATTCAAGCGGCGCCACCACCCGGCTCTTGAGCCAGGCAAAGCGTTCCCATTCACGACCCTGTGCTTGGAAATACTCCTCAAGCGCGCTCAGTGAAGTGGCCGCCGGCCCGGAGCTTCCGTTGGGCCGGAGCGCCAGGTCCACCCGAAACACAAAACCATGCTCCGTGGCATCACCAATCAGGCTGAAGACGGCTTTGACCTGGTGCGCGAAGTACTCGTGGTTGGATATCTGCCCGCGGCCATCGCTGCGCCCCCGGGTTTCGCCGTCGTGGTCGTAGACATAGATGAGGTCGATGTCGCTGGAAACGTTGAGTTCACGCGCACCCAGCTTGCCCATGCCCACAACCCACATCCGGGCACGCTCCCCGTCGGGGCCTTGCGGTGCGCCATGCAGCCCGTCAAGTTCGGCTCCCGACTCGCGCATGGCGACATCCAGGGCCAGCTCGGCCAGCTCGGTCATGGCGCAGGTCACTACGGCAAGCGGGGCCTGGCTTTCGAGGGCGCCGTCACAGTCGAGCACCACCAGCCTTTCCATGACCAGCTGGCGAAGCACCCGAAGCGCCGCGCCTGTCGCCATGCCCTGCGCCAGCAGCGCGTCCAGCGCGACCTGCATGGCGGCGCGCACGGGGGCGCCCGCAGGCAGGAGGAGGAGTTGATCAGCGTAGCGGCGGCGGATGCGCTGAACGAACCGTGAATAGTCCGACGCGGCCGGCCCAGCGGCGAGTAAGGTATCAGGGCAGGCGGTTTGAGCGACGGTCMTCACACTACTTCACAAAACTTCATGGTTCACTGCCGGGCGAACGCTGGCCCCGGCGGTCATAATTCTCATGTCAATGGAGCCAACGATCCCCAGCCTGCCTACCCCGCCGCCGCAACGACTGCGATGGCTTGCTCTTACCCTGCGCGTGTTGCTGTGGCTTGTTGCCACGGCCTGGG
>NZ_JBFUCA010000371.1:0-4300 GCF_056405475.1 Polaromonas sp. P1_G4 | reverse complement strand
GGCTCGTAGATGTAATCCCAGCCGTGCTGGTCCTTGTCGGCCTGCAGGTGCGCTGCCGTCAAAGGCAACAACTGCTCGACCACCGGTTCCTGGCGCATGGTGTTGATGAACTTGGTGTAGCACAGGTACACCGAATTGATCTTGCCTTCGCTGTAGGCATCGAGCAGCACCTTGACGGGGCCGATCAGCTTTTCCAGGTGCGGCTTGTCGCCCAGCTGCGTCGCATGCGACACCACCTTGGCGCCCACACGGTTCAGAAAACCGAGGCCCTTGTTGCCGATGGCCACAGCCTTCGCATCATGGCCGGCGGCCTGCACTTCCTTGAGCTTTGAGGTCACGGCGCGCAGCACGTTGGTGTTCATGCCGCCGCACAAGCCCTTGTCGGTCGTCACCACGATGAACCCGGTGGCCTTGGCGTCGTTGGACTCCATGAACGCGTGGGTGTATTCGGGGTTGGCCYGACTCAGGTTGGCCGTGATGTTGCGGATCTTGTCGCTGTAAGGACGGGCAGCGCGCATCCGCTCCTGCGCCTTGCGCATCTTGGAGGCGGCCACCATCTCCATGGCCTTGGTGATCTTCTTGGTGTTTTCCACCGATTTGATCTTGCCGCGTATTTCCTTGCCTGCTGCCATATGGATTCCTAAGGGGTTCCTGAGGGTTGCTTAATTACTTGCTTGACGATGCGTCAGGCGAGATCAGGCAAACGACTTCTTGAACTCGGCCACAGCCGCGTTCAGTTCAGCCTCAGCATCCTTGTCCATGGCCTTGTTGGCTTCGAGCTTGGCCATCAAGGCCGCGTTCTTGTCCTTCAGGAAGGCGTGCAAGCCGTGTTCGAAAGCCAGGACCTTCTTGACTTCGATGTCGTCCATGAAGCCCTTGTTCACTGCGAACAGCGTAGCGGCCATGTTGGAAATGGACAAAGGCGAGTACTGGGCCTGCTTGAGCAGCTCGGTCACGCGGGCACCGCGGTCCAGCTGTTTGCGGGTGGCTTCGTCCAGGTCGGAAGCGAACTGCGCGAAGGCAGCCAGTTCACGGTACTGGGCCAGGTCGGTACGGATACCGCCGGACAGATTCTTGATCAGCTTGGTCTGGGCAGCACCGCCGACGCGGGACACCGAGATACCGGCGTTAATGGCGGGACGAATACCGGCATTGAACAGGCTGGTTTCCAGGAAGATCTGGCCGTCGGTGATCGAAATCACGTTGGTTGGCACGAAAGCGGACACGTCGCCGGCTTGCGTTTCAATGATCGGCAGTGCGGTCAGTGAACCGGTCTTGCCCTTGACGGCGCCCTTGGTGAAGTCTTCAACGTACTTCTCGTTCACGCGAGCTGCGCGCTCGAGCAGACGGCTGTGCAGATAGAACACGTCGCCGGGGTAGGCTTCGCGTCCTGGTGGACGGCGCAGCAGCAGCGAAACCTGGCGGTAAGCCACGGCTTGCTTGGACAAATCGTCATACACGATCAGCGCGTCTTCGCCGCGGTCGCGGAAGTATTCGCCCATGGTGCAGCCAGAGTAGGCGCTCACGTATTGCATGGCGGCGGATTCGGAAGCGGAAGCGGCCACGACGATGGTGTATTCCATTGCGCCGGCTTGTTCCAGCGAACGCACCACGTTCTTGATCGACGAAGCCTTCTGGCCGATCGCGACGTAGACGCAGGAAACGCCTTTGCCCTTCTGGTTGATGATGGCGTCGATGGCCACAGCGGTCTTGCCGGTCTGACGGTCGCCGATGATCAGTTCGCGCTGGCCGCGGCCGACGGGCACCATGGAGTCGATGGACTTCAGGCCGGTCTGCAGGGGCTGGTCAACGGATTTACGGGCGATCACGCCGGGCGCGACCTTTTCGATCACGTCGGTCAACTTGGCGTTGATCGGGCCCTTGCCGTCAATCGGCTGGCCCAGTGCGTTGACCACACGGCCAAGCAGCTCAGGACCCACAGGCACTTCCAGGATGCGGCCCGTGCACTTCACGGTGTCGCCTTCGGCGATGTGCTCGTACTCGCCCAGAATCACGGAGCCGACGGAGTCGCGCTCAAGATTCAGCGCCAGGCCGTAGGTCGGCGTGCCGTCGGCGGTTGCGGGAAATTCCAGCATTTCGCCCTGCATCACGTCGGATAGGCCATGGATACGGACGATACCGTCGGTCACAGACACTACGGTGCCCTGGTTGCGGACATCGGCACTGGCTGTCAAGCCTTCGATGCGGCTCTTGATCAGTTCAGAAATTTCTGCGGGATTGAGTTGCATGACTCTTTCCTTCTTTCTATGTTGTTGGCTAAAAACCGGGGCGCGCCTGAGCGCAAGCTCAGGAAATCAGCGCCACTTTCATTTGCTCTAAACGGGCTTTGACCGAGGTGTCCAACACCTCGTCACCCACCACGACACGTACGCCACCGATCAGCGCCGGCTCAAGCTCGACCGAAAGGTTGAGCTTGCGGCCAAACCGCTTCTCCAGCGTTGTTGCCAAATCGGCCAGCGCAGCGCCTTCCAGCGGAAATGCGCTGTAAACGGTGGCATCCGAAGAACCACTTTGCGCATTTTTCAGTGCGCGAAACTGTGCGGCGATTTCCGGCAGGACGCTGATGCGGCCGTTCTCGATCACGGTCCGCAAGAAGTTCCTGGCGGCTTCCGGCAGCTTCGTTTTGGCCACCCCGGAAACTACGTCAAACGTCTGGTTTACCGTCACGCTGGGGTTGCCCGCAAATTGCTGCAACTGCACGTTGGCGGCAATGGCGGCAAGCTCATCGAGCCAGACGGCGGTGCCGCCCAGGTCGGAACCGGATGCCTTGAACAACGCTTCAGCGTAGGGACGGGCAATGGTGGCTAGTTCGGCCATGTTTTACGCTCGCTTAAAGTTCGGTCTTCAGGCGACCCAGCAAGTCAGCATGCACACCGGCATTGACTTCCTTGCGCAGAATCTGCTCTGCACCCTTGACGGCCAGTGCGGCGACCTGCTCACGCAGGGTCTCGCGGGCCTTGACGGTTTGCTGCTCGGCCTCAACCTTGGCGGCGGCAATGATCTTGCTGCCCTCTTCGGTTGCGCGGGCTTTAGCCTCTTCAATCAGGGCCTGGGCGCGGCGCTCGGCTTCCGCCAGGCGCACTGCCGATTCGTTGCGCGATTTGGCCAGTTCTTCTTCCACGCGCTTGTTGGCAACGGAGAGTTCAGACTTGGCTTTATCGGCAGCGGCAAGGCCGTCGGCGATCTTCCGGGCGCGTTCGTCGAGCGCAGCTGCAATTGGTGGCCACACGAATTTCATCGTGAACAGCACCAGAATCGCAAACACGACGAGCTGCGCAAAGAATGTGGAGTTAATACTCACAGCGGCACCTCTGTAGGTTGTCTAGAAAGGCGTGCGATTTACTTCAACACAAACGGGTTGGCAAATGCGAACAGCATGGCAATACCCACGCCGATCAGGAAAGCAGCATCGATCAGACCGGCCAGCAGGAACATCTTGGTCTGCAGTTCGTTCATCAGCTCAGGCTGGCGTGCAGCGGCTTCGAGGTATTTGCTGCCCATGATGCCGATGCCGATACATGCGCCGACAGCGCCCAGGCCAATGATCAGGCCAGCGGCCAAAGCGACAAAACCGAGTACGTGTTCCATTTAATGCTCCTATGGATTTAACTAACTAACAAAAATAAAAAAGAAAGCGGAAACCAGAAAACCAGGGGAAACTGATTCGTGAGAATCAGTGATGGTCGTGGGCCTGCCCCACATAGACCAGCGTCAACATCATGAAAATAAACGCCTGCAGCGCAACGATCAGGATGTGGAAGATTGCCCAGCCCGTGCCCGCGAGCACATGGCCGATGAAGAGGAACACACCAGTCGCAGAGCCGAAGCCCACTGCACCCATCAGCGCGATCAGCATGAACAGCAGTTCGCCCGCGTACATGTTGCCGAAAAGCCGGAGGCCGTGAGATACGGTCTTGGCGGCGAATTCGATCATCTGCATCAAGAAGTTGACGGGATACAAAAACCATTTGTCGCCGAACGGGGCCGAGAACAGCTCATGCACCCAGCCGCCAAAACCCTTGATCTTGACGTTGTAGTACAGGCAAACCAGCAGCACGCCGCAGGACATGCCCAGCGTGGCCGAGAGGTCGGCCGTGGGAACCACGCGGAAGTTGTGAATGCTGTGATCGAGGCCGGTCACAGCAAAAATTGTGTGGAACAGGTCGACAGGCAGGAAGTCCATGGAGTTCATCAGGAAAATCCAGATGAATACGGTGAGCGCCAGTGGGCCGACGGCCTTGCGCGATTCGGCGTTTTTAACGAYGCCCTTGGCCTGGCT
>NZ_JBFUCA010000370.1:0-4320 GCF_056405475.1 Polaromonas sp. P1_G4 | reverse complement strand
TGCCAGAACGACGCCAAGGCCAAGTTCGGCATGAAGTAAGCGGCGGAGCCTGCTACCCGAGGGTGGCAGGCCTTCCTCCAGAACGGCGCGTGAAACCGCCGGAATCACCCGGGATGCCGAGGCATCACCGGGTTTTTTCGTTTTGCCCTCCTGTTGCGCCTCTCTTGCTTCACCCCGCTTGTTCGCCCGGTTCCTCATTTGCTATTAATTCAGGAGCTGCTTGCGCAATATACATAAGGGCTTCGGCTACTTTTTTCATAAGAAATCAGCCTGCTGGTGGTGCGGGCGTGACGGCGCTTGTAGAGCCGCAGCCGGCTGCGCCACGGGGATGCGGCTGGCGTCGTCGGTTCCCCAGAATCCAAGGAGCACACTGGGACAGGGCGCCGGCTCCGGCGTGCATCGGGGTCGCGCTCTTAAAATGAGAGCTTCGCGGCGGCCAGAGATTCAGCTGTTTGCCGCCCGCCACAACCAAAGGTCTCAATGCTTGTTCAGGATGGTTTGCCCGCTCGCGAACGCTTGCGTGCGTTGCTGGTCATCGTTCTCGGTATTRTCATGGCGGTGCTTGACGGGACCATCGTTAACCTGGCGCTGCCGGACATCGCCCGTGAACTGAACGCCGCGCCCGCCCAGTCCATCTGGGTCATCAACGCCTACCAGGTCGCCACGCTGGCGCTCTTGCTGCCGCTGGCCACATTAGGCGACATCATCGGTTACCGTCGCGTTTACCTGGCAGGCATGGCCGTGTTCACGCTGGCCTCGCTGCTCTGTGCGCTGGCTGATTCATTGACCACACTGGCGCTGGCCCGCGTGCTGCAGGGCTTGGGCGCGGCTGKCCTCATGAGCGTCAACACCGCGCTGGTTCGGCTCATCTACCCAAAACACCTGCTCGGCCGCGGCATCGCCATCAACTCGCTGGTGGTGGCCACCGCCTCGGTGGCCGGCCCGTCGATTGCGGCCGGCATTCTTTCCGTCGGTTCGTGGCCGTGGCTGTTTGCGCTCAATGTGCCGTTCGGCCTGATGTCGTTGTGGTGGGGTCGAAAGGCGCTGCCCGAGAACACCGCCAAGGCAGAGAGCCTCAAGCTCTCGCCGGTCGATGTGGTGCTCAACGCCCTGATGTTCGGCCTGGTGTTCCTGGGCGTAGACGGCCTGGGTGTACGCGTGGAAGCTGTGCCGGGTGCGGCATCATCCTTGTGGCTGCCGCTGGCCGAGCTGGCCGCCGGAATCGTCATCGGCGTGATCTACGTGCGCCGCCAGCTGGCCATGCCCGTGCCGCTATTTCCGCTTGATTTGCTGCGCATTCCCGTGTTCGCGCTGTCCATGGGCACGTCGATAGGCGCCTTCTGCGCGCAGACGCTGGCCTATATCTGCCTGCCCTTTTTGCTGCTGGGCAGCTACGGCTTCAGTCACCTCGAGGCGGGCTTGCTGCTCACCGCCTGGCCGCTGGCGATTGTGGTGACTTCGCCGCTGGTGGGCCGGCTTATAGGGCGCTATCCAGGCGGCCTGCTGGGCGGCGTTGGCATGGCCATGCTCTGCCTGGGGCTGGTGTTGCTGGCCGTGTTGCCCGCGCATCCGGCGCAGGCCGACATCGTCTGGCGAATGGCGCTGTGCGGCATCGGCTACGGCCTCTTTCAGTCACCCAACAACCACACCATCATCACCTCGGCGCCCGCACACCGCAGCGGCGGCGCCAGCGGCATGCTGGGCACGGCACGTTTGACGGGACAGACATTGGGCGCGGTTTTACTGGCGATGATTTTTGCCGTGTCCAGTCCCGGTGAAGGCGGTCAGGGTCCCTTGATCGCCCTTTGGCTGGCCGCTGCCTTTGCCGCCACGGCCGGTGTTTGCAGCGCCCTGCGCATGACGCAGGCAGCACGACCCAAAACTCAGACGGATTAAACGGCGGGCGCCTGCAGGCCCGCCGCCCGGTGCACTTCGACGCGGATTTCTTCGGTAAGTTTTGCCTTGAGATCCGTGAAAACCGGTGTCGTCTTTACCAAGTAATGCCGTGGATGCTCCAGGGGCACCGCAATGTCGCACTTGATGCGGCCTGGTCTTGCGCTCATGACGACCACGCGGCTGCCCATAAAGATGGCCTCATCGATGTCATGCGTCACGAACAGCACGGTTTTCTGCTCGGCCTCCCAGATACCTTGCAGCAGCTCCTGCATCAGCTCACGCGTCTGATGGTCCAGTGCGCCGAAGGGCTCGTCCATCAGCAGGATGCGCGGGTTGTTGGCAAGGGCACGAGCGAGTGCTGTGCGTTGTTGCATGCCGCCTGAAAGCTGTTTGGGGAAATGGTTCTCAAATCCCTGCAGTCCGACCTTCTTGATGAATTGGTGCGCGATATCGTGCTGCTTTTCCAGTGGCATGCCTTTTTCCCGCAGGCCAAAGCAGACGTTTTGCAAAATCGTGAGCCACGGAAAGAGCGTGTAGCTCTGGAACACCATGCCGCGGTCCGCGCCTGGGCCCGCTATGGGTTTGCCGTCCAGCACGATGGTGCCGCTTGTGGGAATGTCCAGCCCGGCGACCATGCGCAGCAGGGTGGACTTGCCGCAGCCTGAAGGACCGAGGATGGTGATGAAGTCGTTCTCGGCAACCGCGAGGTCGGTGGCTTGCAGCGCGACGGTGCCGGGGCCCTTGTTGGCGGCAAAGGTTTTCGACAACTGGGTGACGGTCAGGATCGGTGTGGAGGAAGAAGAAGTCATCGGCCTAACTGAGCCCACGGGAAAAGTTTTCTATTGAGCGCTTTAAACGCCAGGTCGGTGACCAGGCCGAATACACCAATGACGATGATGCCGAAGATGATCTGGTCTGTCGCCAGCAGTGCCTGGCTGTCGGTGATCATGTGGCCGATGCCGCTGGACGCGCCTATCAGCTCCGCGACGATCACATAGGTCCAGGCCCAGCCCAGTACCATGCGCAAGGTCTCGGCAATCTCGGGCGCTGCACTGGGCAGCAGCACGCGCACCACGATGCCGCGGTCGGCCGCGCCCAACGTGTAGGCCGCCTCGACCAGGTCGCGCCGCGTGTTGCCGACACTCACGGCAATCATCAACACCAGTTGAAAGAAGGAGCCGATAAAAATCACGGCGAGCTTCTGTGCCTCACCAATCCCGGCCCACAAAATCAGTAGCGGAATAAAAGCCGAGGCCGGCAGATAGCGTGCGAAGCTCACAAAGGGTTCAAAGAACGCTTCGACCKGTTTGTAGGCGCCCATCATCACGCCGAGCGGCACTGCCAGCAAGGCCGCAATCGCAAAGCCGCCCAACACCCGCCAGACCGTCATGCCGATGTCCTTGGCGAAACCCTGGTTGGCCAGCAGGTCGTAACCTGATTTCACCATGGTGATGGGGTCCGCCAGGAATGTCTTGGAGACATAGCCCCCCAGCGTGAAGATGGCCCACACGACAAAGAACAGGATGAAGAAGCTCACACCCAGCGCGATGCGCGCGCCGGGAGTGACAGGTTGGAGTGGTCTCATGCGCGTAACCTGGTAGCGGCGCTTGCCTTCGCCAGGGCCAGCGCGGAACCGGCTTTGCCGGGCCGCTGGTGGCGCCCCCTTGAGGGGCTGAGAGCCGCGGCTCCAAGCCTGCCCGCGCAGGCTTGGACGGCTCGGAAGAGCCGCCGCCTCTGGCGGCGGTGCGGAGCGGCCGAAGGCCGCTTCGGGGGGGAGCTCATTTGATGAACCGGGTGTCAGCCAGCTTGGTCATGTCTGGCAGCGACTTGATGATGCCGGCTTCGAGCAGCAGGTCAGCCGCTTCCTTGCTGAAGGCAGCATGCTCACCGGCAAAGAATTTCTGATTCGCCGCGCGGTCTTGCCAGCGCAGGTATTTGGAGGAGGCTTCAAAGGCATCGCCGGTCTGCTTCACGTCAGCGCCCATGATCTCGAAGCTCTTCTTGGGTTCCTTCTGGATCATCTCGACAGCCTCAAAGTAGCTGTCGGCCAGAGCCTTGGCGGCTTTGGGGTTTTCTGCCAGGAATTTGGGCGTGCAGCCAAATGTGTCCATCACCATGGGGTAGTCCAGCGTGGTGGCGAGGATCTTGCCAGCCTCTGGCTTGGCGCGCACCGCACCCAGGTAAGGCTCGTAGGTCATGGCGGCATCCACACCGTCGGTGCCGGCAATCATGGCGTTGGCCGCGGCCTGCGGCTCGAGGTTGACGATCTTCACATCCTTGGTGCTCATGCCGTTTTTCTTCAGCATCCAGGCCAGGGCGAAGTAAGGCGAGGTGCCGGGCGCGCTGGCGGCCACGGTCTTGCCTTTGAGGTCGGTGATCTTGGTGATGGCGGGTTTGACCACCATGCCGTCGGCGCCATAGCTC
>NZ_JBFUCA010000369.1:0-4326 GCF_056405475.1 Polaromonas sp. P1_G4 | reverse complement strand
GTATCGGGTTATTTGGAAGTCAGAAACAAGCATGGTTGTTGTGTTTGGCCGCATCGGTGAAGAAACAGCGCAACACCTGCATTTTTTAAGCCCAACGCTCTACTGGATCCACACCGGAAGATTCTGGGAATACTTTTCCAAGATAAAATGAGCTTGCTGCAGTGTCGGCAATGACCCAAACGGAAGCGCTTTTTCTCATCAGCCCGTAAAACAACCGGCCCCAAAGGCTGACCCTCCTCAGGCGGCCGATGACCCGCCAGTGAAAACCGCCAATTGCGCATCAAAAGCACGCTGGTACGCTGGCCGCGCTTCACCACGGGCCACATAGGCCGAAAGGTTCGGGTATTTCTCCAGCAGCCCCGATACGGCCGCCCTGCGCAGCACCGTCACCATCAGCAGGTCTCCTGCGCTGAATGCACCGTCAAGCCAGTCGGAATTGCCCAGCCGGCTGGAAAGGTCGCCCAGCCGCGCATGGACGCTGTCCTCAAGGGCGGGCAGGCGGTCCGCATACCAGGGCTTGTCACGCTCGAAGAGCACCGCCATTGAGCGGTCAATGATGGGCGGCTCTACCGTGTTGAGCGCGGCAAACATCCATGCGACGGCGCGAGCGCGGGCATTTGCATCGTCTGGCAGCAGGCCTTTATGGCGCTCAGCAATATGGAACACGATGGCCCCTGACTCGAACAGCGCGAGATCACCTTCTTCATAGGTCGGAATCTGCCCGAAAGGATGAAGCGCGCGATGCGCGGGCTCCTTCATCGCCGCAAACGAAACAAGACGAACCTCGTGAGGCTGCCCCACTTCTTCAAGCGCCCAGCGAACGCGCATGTCACGCGCCAGCCCACGGCCGCGGTCGGGCGAACGCTCAAAGGCCGTCATGGTAGGGGTCGTCGGAAGGGTCATGGTGGTTTCTCCTTTTGCTGAGATGCCTGGTTGAGTGTTTTGTTGATGCCGGACATGCGATTGACCGGTCACCTACCTCACGACGTTCGGGATAGTCCCCAATCGACATCCTGGCGCAACTTTTTTTGTGAACTCTGAAAAAAAGGCGAAATTGAGTGCCGTCAGCAGCGTCCCGTTGTCGCGGCCACGCCCCTGCTCAGGCCTGCCGAAAACTCGCCAGTGTCTTGAGCAGGTTGCGGGTGGCGCCGTCGAGCGTATCGAGCGGCCTGTGGACCATGGCCGTGTGGCGAGTCAGTGCGGGCTTGAGCGGCACCAGCTGCACGTCATGCCGCACGTTGGATTCTTCCAGCGACTGTTCCCTCGGCAGCACCGCAGCGCCGTAACCGGCGGCCACCAGGCTCTTGATGGCCTCTGAGTAGTTGAGCTCAATGCGTGCGCGCGGCGTGAAGCCCGCGTCGGCAAACCAGGCCATGGTCATGCGGTACATGTGGGTCGGGGTTTCGTTGAAGATCAGCGGGCGGGTGGCCAGCCATGCGGGCGTGGCATGTTTGGGTGCCTTCCAGCGCTTGGGTACAAACGCCATCATCGGGTCGCTGCGCCAGTGGGTGATCACCATGCCGCGCTGCGCAGGCGGCGGTGTGGCGACCAGGCCGACATCGAGCGTGCCGTCCAGCAATCGCTGCAGCGTGTCGGCGGAACCAAGAATACTGACCTCGACATCGATGTCGGGGTGGGCTTGCTCCATGGCCTTGAGCACCTGCGGCAAAAAGTACACCAGCACGCCGGTGGTGGTGCCCAGCCGGACCCGGCCTGTGCGGCCCTCGACGTGGCGCTTCACCGCATCGACCGCATCGTCGGCGTCGCGCAGCAGGCGGCGGGCCCGCTCAACCAGCACGGCGCCTGCCGGTGTGGGCTCAACGCGCCGACCGCCGCGCACCACCAGCGGCGTGCCCAAACGGCTTTCAAGCTCGCTCACATGCAGGCTCACGGTGGGCTGCGCCAGGTGCAGGCCCTGCGCTGCGGCAGAAAAGGTGCCCAGGTCGGTAATGGCCACCAGCGTTCTTAATTGGTCCAGGTTCAGTTCGCGCATGGAAGTGTATCTATCAGTAATCCTGATAATTTCGATCAGAAAATTCAACTTCCACAATATCATGATTTTTAGCACCATAGGGCACTTCCTACCAGGAGTGCGCGAAATGCTGACGAAGACAATGAGAATTTTTCCGGGAGCCCTGCCCAGCTTTCCAGTCACAGAGCTGGGCCAAAGGTTTCTGGCCGCCCTGCGCAAAAACGCGCAGAGGCGACGGAACCTGAATGAGCTGCGGCTGATGAACGACCACCAGCTCAATGACATCGGCATTGGCCGCAGTGAAATTCCCGGCCTGATGAATGACCTTGGGCCCCGCCACTGGGAATGGCGCTGAAGCCCCTGCGCCGGCCGGCAAGCCGGTAAAAGACGTTTTACGCCAACAGGTCTTGCTGCGAGAATCAGGCAATGACTTCCCTCCAGACTTCCAGCAGCTCCTGGCTCAGCGCCGCCATCGCCCGCATTGAGGCCGACTACCTGCGCAGCGCCGACACGCACCTGATTCCGCTGCCGCTGCCGGAGTTCGCTGCGCGCGGCATTGATTTTTACCTCAAGGACGAATCCACCCATCCCACCGGTAGCCTCAAGCACCGGCTGGCACGTTCGCTGTTTTTGTATGCGCTGTGCAACGGGTTGATCCACGAGAACTCCACTGTCGTTGAAGCGTCCAGTGGCTCCACCGCAGTCAGCGAAGCCTACTTCGCGCGGCTGCTGGGCCTGCCCTTTGTCGCGGTGATGCCGCGCAGCACCTCGCCCGAGAAGGTGGCGCAGATTGAGTTCTATGGCGGGCGCTGCCACTGGGTGGAAAGCGCGGTGCAGGTGTACGACGAAGCGCGCAAGGTGGCGCTCGAGACCGGCGGACACTACATGGACCAGTTCACCTATGCCGAACGCGCCACCGACTGGCGCGGCAACAACAACATCGCCGAAAGCATGTTCAGCCAGATGGCCCGCGAGCGGCACCCGGTGCCACGCTGGATTGTGGTGGGCGCCGGCACGGGTGGCACCAGCGCCACCATCGGGCGCTACGTGCGCTACCAGCGTCACGGCAGCCAGCTGTGCGTGGCTGACCCGATGGGGTCTGTTTTCAGCGCCTATCACCGCACCGGCGATGCCGGCCTCACCGGCGCAGGCTCGCGCATTGAAGGCATTGGCCGCCCGCGCGTGGAAGCCAGCTTTATCCGCACGGTGATAGACCGCATGGTGGAAGTGGCCGACGTGGACTCGCTGGCCGCCATGCAGGCCTTGTCGCAGCTGCTGGGCCGCAGGGTCGGGCCTTCGACCGGCACCAACCTGGTGGGCATGCTCACACTGGCGCATGAAATGCTGCCGCGCGGAGAACAGGGCTCTA
Source organism: Polaromonas sp. P1_G4 (assembly GCF_056405475.1). Classification (NCBI taxonomy): domain Bacteria; kingdom Pseudomonadati; phylum Pseudomonadota; class Betaproteobacteria; order Burkholderiales; family Comamonadaceae; genus Polaromonas; species Polaromonas sp. P1_G4. The sequence goes on along the minus strand of NZ_JBFUCA010000369.1, from coordinate 985 downwards.
TCCTGTCGCTGCTGTGCGACTCCGGCGAGCGTTACCTGCCCACGTACTACAACGCCAGCTGGGTCGCTGAAAAAATGGGGGACTGCACGGCAGCGAACGAGCAGATCAACCGCTTGATGCGGCCGGTGCCGGCCTGAAGAACCCCGGAGCCTGCATGCGCCCGCCCCTGCCCGCCGGTTTGCCAAGACGCCAGCTGTTGCTGGGAGGCGCGGCCGGCCTGGCGAGCCTGGCTGGCCTGGAAGCCCACGCCCTGCCGGCCAAAACACTGGCGTTCCCACGCGACCGCGGTGCCCATCCCGGCTTTCGCACCGAGTGGTGGTACATCACCGGCCAGGCCACGGCCAGCGCTGCGGGTGGTGCAGCGGGTGGGCGCCTCTTCGGCTTTCAGCTGACCTTTTTCCGTTCACGCGTGGACGATACGCAGGGCATGTCGTCAAAATTCGCCGCAAGGCAGCTGGTTTTTGCGCATGCCGCCATCACCGATGTGCAGGGCAACAAACTCTGGCACGACCAGCGCATCGCACGGGAAGGTTTTGGCGTTGCAATGGCCAGCGAGAAGGACATGGCCGTCAAGCTGCGCGACTGGTCCCTGAAAGCCGAAGGCGCAAGGTACACCGCTGAGCTGCCGGCCAGCGACTTTGCACTCAAGCTGCAGTTCGAAGAAACGCAGGGCGTGCTGCTGCAGGGCAACAAAGGCCTGTCGCGCAAAGGGCCTGACGAAAAGCAGGCCAGCTACTACTATAGCCAGCCGCAGCTCGCCATGCGCGGCAACCTGCAAGTCAAAGGGAAAAACTTTGCCGTCACCGGAACAGCCTGGCTGGACCACGAGTGGAGCGAAGAGATCCTGCATTCAGACGCCATGGGCTGGGACTGGATAGGCATGAACCTGCTGGACGGCAGCGCCCTCACCGCTTTCAGGCTGCGGGGCAAAGACGGCAACACGCTGTGGGATGGCGGCTCGTTCCGCTCAGCCAAAGGAGGGCTT
>NZ_JBFUCA010000368.1:0-4330 GCF_056405475.1 Polaromonas sp. P1_G4 | reverse complement strand
TTCCAGCGCGGCCTGCACGCCCGAGCAGCCGTAGTGCCCGACCACCATGATGTCCTTGACCTTGAGCCGCTCGACCGCGAACTGGATGGCCGAGAGTGCGTTGAGGTCAGAGTGCACGACGATGTTGGCGACGTTGCGGTGAACGAACACCTCGCCGGGCTCCAGGCCGGTGATCTGGTTGGCGGGCACCCGGCTGTCAGAGCAGCCTATCCACATATACCTGGGCGTCTGCTGCTTGACAAGGCTGGTGAAGAAGCCTGGGCGCTCGGCTTCCATCTGCGCGGCCCAGGCGCGGTTATGGGCGAAGAGGTCTTGGAGCGATGTGGTCATGGTCGTATTTTCACCTGCCCGCGGGGATGCCGTCCGGCAAGCGGCAGAAAGTCATGTTTCATCGATCGCTCTCGCCTTCAACAGCGCTTTTTCGCCCAGGCATTTATCGGTCAGGGTGGCGAGCTCTTTGTCGCTGAACGGGTTCGAGGGTGCGGGGTTCGGCCCGACTTTCACGATGGATGCGTCGACCAGCAAAGGTCCTTCCCCGGAAAAATCACAGACAAAACGGTATTTGCCGTCGGTGAGCGAGGCGGTCAGCATCTTCCGGGTCTGGTACAGCTTGCCACTCTGGTAGCACCACCTGTCCACTTCACCGTCACCCTGGACCAGTCCGGTCAGGCAGCGGTCTCCTTCGCGTTCATAGAATACGCCCTTGCCTCCCGCCAGGAGTGGGCGCAGGTTCTTGAAGTCAGGCGTTGGGCCGAGCGAATACATCAACTGCTGGGCGGGATAAGGATTTCCGGCGCCATGGGCGTATTCAAACAGCGTGAGGTTTCCCATGCTTGCCCACTTGAACTRCTCACATCCCGTGTGATGCGCCAGGCCCTTGGCGGTAAAACCCATGGGTTCGTCAAGGTCGATGCTGACGGTGGTGCCGTCCCGCAGGGTGAGGCCGACGGCGTAGGCCGCGAAACGGCCCTTCAGGGCGAGCATAGCTTCCTCGGAGACCTCCCCCACCCTTGAGGCATCCAGAAAGACGTTCACGGCCTTTCCCCGCAGAGATTCGGGGACGCCGYATTCGAACGTAGCGTCGGCTTGCGGCACTGCCGCGTAGGGCGGGGGCTCATCTTTTTCGCACGCACCGAGAAGCGCGGCAAGCACGAGCACAAGGAGCCATCTCGCCGTCTGATGTATCACTGGCATGGGTACCGGCCTTACATGGTCTCGGCGAACAATTCGCGTCCAATCAGCATGCGGCGGATTTCGCTGGTGCCGGCACCGATTTCATAGAGTTTGGCGTCGCGCCAGAGGCGGCCCAGCGGGTATTCGTTGATGTAGCCGTTGCYGCCGTAGATCTGCACACCCTCGCCGGCCATCCAGGTGGCTTTTTCGGCGCACCAGAGGATGACGGAGGCGCAGTCCTTGCGGACCTGGCGCACGTGGTCGGTGCCGAGCATGTCGAGGTTTTTGGCCACGGTGTAGGCAAACGAGCGGCCGGCCTGCAGCACGGTGTACATGTCGGCGACCTTGCCCTGGATGAGCTGGAACTCGCCGATGCTCTGGCCGAATTGCTTGCGGTCGTGGATGTAGGGCACGACGTTGTCCATGACGGACTGCATGATGCCCAGTGGCCCGCCGGTGAGCACGGCACGTTCGTAGTCGAGCCCGCTCATCAGCACTTTCGCCCCGCTGTTGAGGCCGCCGAGGATCTGGCTGGCCGGCACTTCGACGTTGTTGAAGACGAGCTCGCCAGTGTGGCTGCCGCGCATGCCGAGCTTGTCGAGCTTTTGCGCGACGGAAAAGCCCTTCATGCCTTTTTCAATCAGGAAGGCGGTCACGCCGCGCGCGCCAAGCTCGGGTTCGGTCTTGGCATAGACCACCAGGGTGTCGGCATCGGGGCCGTTGGTGATCCACATCTTGCTGCCGTTGAGCAGGTAGTAGCCGCCCTTGTCTTCGGCCTTGAGCTTCATGCTGATGACGTCGCTGCCGGCGCCGGGTTCGCTCATGGCCAGCGCACCCACGTGCTCGCCCGTGATGAGCTTGGGCAAATATTTTTTGCGCTGCTCATCGGTGCCGTTGCGCTTGATCTGGTTGACGCAGAGGTTGCTGTGCGCGCCGTACGACAAGCCCACCGAGGCGCTGGCGCGGCTGATTTCTTCCATGGCGATCATGTGGGCCAGGTAGCCCATGTTGGCGCCGCCGTATTCCTCACCCACGGTGATGCCGAGCACGCCGAGCGAGCCCATTTTTTTCCACAGGTCCATCGGGAACTGGTCGTTGCGGTCGATCTCGGCGGCGCGCGGGGCGATTTCGGCCTGCGCGAATTCGCGCACGGCGTCGCGCAGGGCGTCGATGTCTTCACCGAGCATGAAGTTGAGTCCGGGCATGTTGGTCATGGTGGGCTTTCTGAAGTCGTATGACGGGATTGGATTAGTAGGTCTTGGGCACGGGCACCAGCGTCTGCTGCATCAGCGCGCAGGCGCTTTCCTTGCCCGCTGCGCCGACGTGCGTGACTTCAGCGGTCGTGACGATGATGCGCTTGCCGGCCTTGACGACGCGGCCCAGGGCGCGCAGCTCGCCGTCCCTGAAACCGGCCATGAAGTTGATCTTGTATTCGACCGTGGTGACCTCGGAATCTTCCGCAGCCATGGTCAGCGCGGCGTAACCACCGGCGATATCGGCCAGCGCGCCCATGGCGCCGCCGTGGAAAGTGCCTTGTTGCTGCGTGACGTGCTCCGAATAGGGCAGGGCCACCTCGCACAGGCCGGGCTCCACGCGCAGCAGGCGCGCACCGAGGTGCTGCATCAGGCCCTGGCGCAGAAAGCTGGCTTCAATGCGGCGAAACAGTGTGGACGGTGCGGCGGTTGCATCCATGGAAGACCCTTTGAACGGATAAAAGGCGGCTCTTGTTTTAGTTGACGTTTACGTAAACGTCAATTATGCCTGCTGGCGGAAGCGCTGTCCAAGGGCGGTGAAAGCTTCGCGCGCGACCTGAGCGTCCGTGCGATCGCGTCCCGAAGGGGAAAGAGATGCGCATCGCCGGCAAATTGCGCTTCCCGTGAATTGCCCGTATGGACAATCACCATGCGGGCGACGGGATCGACAAAGATATTCTGGCCGCCGACACCCCAGAAAAAGGACCGGCCGCCGGCCGCCTGTGGAATCCAGACGTGCAACCCATAGAACGGGGCCCCCTTGGGCTGCGGCTTGTCCGGCCGTAGCATGACCATCTCGTCGATCCATGCGGCGGGCACGACCTGCCCGCCTGCCGCCTGCCCCCGGTTCAGCACCAGCGTCCCCAGCCGGCCGTAGTCGCGCAGGCGCGCGGCGAACTGGCCTTGAACACCCTCCTCGCCATGGAAATTCTTGATCCAGAAGCCGCTGCCCTCGGCCCCGAGGCGCGACCACATCCTGTCCTCCAGATATGCGGTGTTGCTCACGCCCGTACGTTCGCTCAGCATGAGGCCGAGCAACGCGCTCACCGCGCCGTTGTAGCTGAAGGTCTTGCCGGCGGGGGATCGATCCGTCCTCTCCTGCAGGTAGCGCCGCATGCTCTGGCGCGGCGAGACGGTGGGGTCGGTCGCGCGGTTGTCCGATATCGCGCCCGCCTCGTAGGCGGCATGAAGCTTGGCCGAGGTGGCCATCCGCAGCAGATCCTCCACCGTGTCGTCGGCAAATGCGCTGGCTCCGAAGCCGGGCAAGACCTGCCTGACGGTGGTGCCCAGCGCCAGCTTGCCTTCCGCGACTGCCACGCCGACCAGCAGCGACAGGATCGTCTTCGACATGGACGCCGAGAGCAGCGCGTCCTGGGTGCCGGTTCCCTGCAGGTATCGCTCATAGACGATCCGGTCCTCATGCAGGACGAGAAACCCCGTCGTGCAGAAACGGGTAAGGTACTCCTCGAGCGAATGGGCTTCGGGATCCCCGGCAACGCGATACGTCACGTTCTCCAATGGCAGGCCATGGCCGAACACCGCCGGCGCACCGGCCGCCCGCGCTTCATTGAACGGAAATCGCTGCTGGGGGTTGAGGAATGAACCGGTGCATCCCTGTTGGGCCGCCGCGAGGGCGGGCAGGCCCACCGCGAACAGGACCAGGGCCGCGCGGCGCAGGGAATCGATCGTCATGGGGCTAGTCGCAAAGCAGGTCACCGCTACGCCGCCTGCTTCGCTTTCTCAAGTTTCGCCAGCAGCGCCTTGGCCTCGCGCTCGTGCGTTTTCACCTCTTCGAGGTTGCCCTGCAGTTCGGTCATCTGCTCCTCCAGCTGTGCGCGGTGCTGCGCCAGGATGGCGAGGAACTTGCGCAGCTGCGGCCCGGTGTCGCGCGGGCTGTCGTACAT
>NZ_JBFUCA010000367.1:0-4345 GCF_056405475.1 Polaromonas sp. P1_G4 | reverse complement strand
GGTGTACTGGATCGCACCGCCTTTGAATTCCACATCGCGCTGCTCGGCGGCGGCGGCAATGATCTGCTTGCGCTGCTCGAGCGTCTGCGAATGATTGAGGGCGTCGCGGTTGGCCGCGCCCATGTCGTACATGCTCACTGTGGCGATGGCTTTCATGCGCGGGTCAATCTTCGCCGCACTGATGACAAAACTGCCACTGCCGCAAATCCCGATGGCGCCGATCTGCTGCCTGTCGACAAACGCCTGGCTACCGAGGTAATCCACTGCAGCGCTGAAGTTCTCGGCGTACAGGTCCGGCGCAACGGCATTGCGCGGCTGGCCGTCGCTGCCGYCCCAGAAAGCGAGATCCAGGGACATGGCCACAAAGCCCTGCTCCGCCATCTTGGTGGCGTACAGGTTCGCGCTTTGCTCCTTCACCGCACCCATGGGGTGGCCCACAACGATGGCCGGGTTGCGTTTTTTCCGGTCAAGCGTTTTGGGAATGAAAAGATTCGCCGCGACGTTCATCCGGTACTGATTCCTGAAAGTCACCTTCTGCACGGTCACCTTGTCGCTCTTGTAAAAGTTATCGGCACCACCGGGCCTGCCTGGTATGGCCGGCGTATCCGCCGCAAAGGCAGCTCCTCCAACGGTCGAAAGCATGCCGGCCGCAGCCACGCCTGTTCCAGTCATTCTCAAAAACTCACGGCGGCCGGAGGCGTCGCTGGACAGTTCGACCGCTGCGCGGCCGTCGTTCTCTGATGGTGTTTTCATGGTCGATGTTCCTCTTTGGTTGGGTCAGAAGGCACTACGCGTGACGGTTGCCCTTGTTCGACGTGGTCCGTGTTCCGTTCGCAGTTCCTGAAGTTTGCCAAGTACCTTTAACATTGACTAGGTAATGAATCCTTAATGAATTTGTTAGCATGGCTAATCAGTAGCCTGCAAAACGGAGACCTGCAAATGCCTCGACGCAATCTCAACGACCTTCTGGCCTTCGTCACCGTGGCGCGCCAGGGCAGCTTCACCCGGGCCGCCGCCACGCTGGGTGTGACCCCGTCAGCGCTGAGCCAGGCCATCCGGGGGCTGGAAGAAGGCTTGAAGATCCGGCTGCTCACACGCACGACACGCAGCGTCGCCACAACGTCCGCGGGTGAGCGGCTGATGAAGGCGATCGGCCACCGCTTTGACGAAATTGAGTCTGAACTCGACGCATTGACCGACCTGCGCGACAAACCTGCAGGCACCGTGCGCATCACGTGTGGCGACCACGTGCTGCAAAGCACCCTGCTGCCCAAGCTCTCACCGCTGCTGCGCGAGTACCCGGACATCAAGCTGGAGTTCGACGTGAACTATGGTTTTCGCGACATCGTGGCCGACCGTTTTGATGCCGGCGTACGCTTGRGAAACACGATCGACAAAGACATGATCGCCTTGCCCATCGGCCCGCCGCTGCGTATGGCAGTAGCGGCTTCACCCGGTTATTTTGCGGTCCATTCCATCCCCAAAACACCGCACGACCTCACCGCACATCACTGCATCAACCAGCGCATGCCTACTTCCGGCGGGTTGTACGTCTGGGACTTTGAGCGCCGCGGCCGCCAGGTCAATGTCCGTGTGGATGGCCCGCTGATCTTTAACACGACAACGCCGCAGGTCGACGCGGCACTGGCGGGGTTGGGCATCGCATTGCTGCCGGAAGACGAACTGACGGCGCACATTGAAGCCGGGCGGCTGGTGCGCGTTCTGCAGGACTGGTGCCCAAAATTTTCCGGCTACCACCTGTACTATCCCAGCAGACGCCAGCCTTCACCGGCCTTCTCGCTGGTGGTGAAAGCGTTGCGAGTGAGTGGATCCGATAGATAAGATGGTTGGCGCCCTCGTGTGGCGAAGCCGAACAGACTTAAAAGTAATTAACAAACGACGAATAGGTAGTTCGCTTTGCACGGCGGCACTCCTACATTTATAGGCTGACCGGCGCCCCAGGACGCAGATGAGAAAGATGAAGATGACAGCGACTTTGACTCCGAACGACCGTGCCGATGCATCGGCAGCAACGCATACCCAATCCTCCATCGAGATCCGGCCTTTTGACGCCCCGCTGGGCGCCGAGGTGCTGGGCATGGATTTGTCCACACCGCTCACCACAGCTGACTTCAGCCGCATCCACCGCGCACACCTGGACCACCACGTGCTGGTCTTTCGCGACCAGCGCATCACGCCGCAGCAACATGTTGATTTCAGCCGCCGCTTTGGGCCGCTGCAAATTCATGTGTTGAAAAACTTCCAGTTGCAAAACCACCCTGAAATCCTGATCGTCTCCAACATCAAGGAAAACGGCGAACCCATCGGCCTGGGCGACGCCGGCCATTTCTGGCACTCTGACCTGTCATACAAAGACAAGCCCAGCCTGGGCTCATTGCTGCATGCCCGGGAGCTGCCCTCCGAAGGCGGCGACACCCTCTTCGCCAACCAGCACACCGCCTGGGACACCCTGCCCGACGCGCTGAAGACAGCTGTGCAGGGCCTGCGCGCCGAACACACCTACCTCGCCAAATACGAAGAGCTGCGCAGCCGCAACCCGTGGCGACCCAAGCTCACACAAGAGCAGGTGGAAGAGGTCAAGCCGGTGGTCCACCCGGTRGTACGCACCCACCCTGAAAACGGCCGCAAGGCGCTTTTTGTCAGCGAGCATTTCACCACCCGCATCCTGGGCATACCAGAGGACGAAAGCAAAGCGCTGCTCAGCGAACTGTTCGAACACACCTCACGCCCCGAACTCATCTACCGCCACCAATGGCAGCCGCACGACATGGTGTTCTGGGACAACCGCTCAGTCACCCACCTGGCAGCAGGCACCCCCGACCACCTGCGCCGCAAGCTCTACCGCACCACCATCGAAGGCGACGCCCCGTTTTAAGCGGAGGCCTGCGTCCGGTATTCGGGTTTGGGTATTCTGTGATGTTCGGCTCAGCTAGTGAAAAAGTGGTCCGGTTCGCCCAGCCAACGTAATTTTGCATGTTCCACATCGACGCGGCGATGGCCAAACAGTCGGCGACCAAAGCTCTCAACCGTCAGAGTAACGCGTACATCGATCTCGTCACCCCAGTAGACGCGCTCTTCGTCTTGGTCGACCGTGACAAGGCCGTCGAAGTCCAAGGTCAAGGTGTCGCCATCATGCTCGTCAAGCGTGTCCCACCAAGGTAAATCGATGTCAATGCGCGGAAAGGTGCCATTGGTCATTGCCACTTCGGAGCTAACCGATTCTTCGTTCACGATGGCCAGCTCAAAATGGCCCTGCACATCCATCAACCAGGCTTCGTGGTTATCGTAGATGTCGGCATCTGGAAAGCTGGACTGCAGGGCTGTAGTGAGCGCCCGTGCAAACACCCGAGGGTCGTGTCCCAGTTCAGTCGCTCGCTGTTGCAAACGGTGTGAATCCAAGACGATATCGACCGCTTTCGATAGCCCGATATCATCACTGGATGCTTGGTATGACGCGAGATTATTGTGACCGAGCGCTGCAGCGACAAGCTGCTGAGCGTGACCAGTCGAGAGAGAGATGCCTTGAGCTGAAATCGTGTTACGAACAGCGAAAGCAACGGCGGATAGCTGTGCCATGACGTGTACTCCGAATAATGCGCGGGGTCACAAGCGTTTCCGACCCTGCGCGTGCGAAGCTGCACGATTGGCCACAGGTTATTGCAATGCGAACTGTGCCTTTTTTGAGCCGCTTGAAACTCCGGCGGGCGCCTTAATTTCAGTTTAGCAGGATGGCGGGAAAAGTAAAAACCGCGACCTAAAAAGGGGGCTTTAAACGCCTTCGAACGTTCGAGTTACTGTTCGACTTTTGCTTAAAACGACAGCAAAATTCGCCCGAGTTTAAAAATTTAGCCGTCGCGTCCGTATCGTTGTGAGGCCATATAAATCATGCACTTAGGCAACTCGGACGTTGAACTCGAACGCCAATGTCCGACTTCAATGCATGCCGGCCGGCGGCAGATGGTAGGTGGAGGAGCCCAATTTCCCTGTGGCGGCGCGCCATACGGGTATTCCGAGGCCATTCGGTGCAGGTGCCTGCCCAGATAGCAAGAAAGCCCGTATGGCCCGGTTTTACCGCGTCCGCAGGCTCTACAGTCCGAGTTGCCCAAATTGTCCCGAGAGGCCCGATTTCGTTGGGCTCGTCCCACTTCATCCCGCCAAGTCATGGCTCTTCCCGGATGTTCAGGCTCATGGGTTCGGTCACATACTCCTTGACCCCACCCCTTCTGTATGCGCCGAGGAGCGCAGGGCCAGACGGATCAGGGCAAAAACTTGTTTGAGCCGAAGGCGAGTTGTTTTTGACCCCGGCTGGACCGAGCACCGCAGG
>NZ_JBFUCA010000366.1:0-4349 GCF_056405475.1 Polaromonas sp. P1_G4 | reverse complement strand
CGCCAGGCCCAGGCCGGGCTTGTTGTCGTCGAGTTACAGGAAGCCGTTCTCCGCGACAGGCTCGCCGTCAAAGATGTAATAGAACAGCTCGTTGCCGACTTCCACGTCGAACATCGGGAAGTACTCGCTCATGGGCGAGGCGAGTGTGCTCATGGTCAGGTGGTAGTTGTGCATCTGCCCGGCGTGTGGAATTACCGGCACGCTATAGGCCTCGCACAACGCATTGATCTTGTGCGCCGCCGTGATGCCGCCTACGCGGTTGGTGTCGTACTGCACGACCGACACGGCTTTTCTATCCAGCAGCTGTTTGAAGCCGTAGAGGCTGAACTCATGCTCGCCGCCCGAGATCGGGATGCTGGTGAGCTGGTTGAGTTCGGCATAGCCGTCGATGTCGTCGGCAATGACAGGTTCTTCCACCCAGCGCGGTTGAAATTTTTCCAGCTTGGGCAGCATGCGTTTGGCGTACTCCAGGTTCCAGCCCATGTAGCACTCCATCATCAGGTCGTTGTCGTAGCCGATGACTTCGCGGATCGCTTCCACGGCTTTCAGGTTTTCAGAAACGCCCTTGGTGCCGTGCGCCGGGCCGTAGCCAAAGCGCGACTTGAACATGGTGAAACCCTGGTCCAGGTATTTCTGCGCTTCGTCCTGCATCGCCTTGAGGTCGGTGCGGTAGAGTTTGGAGTAGTAGCAGGGGATTTTTTCCTTGGTGCGGCCGCCCAGCAGCTTGAACACCGGCTTGTTGACCGACTTGCCCAAGATGTCCCAGATCGCCAGATCCACCGCCGAGATGGCGGCCATGGTCACGCCCTTGCGGCCCCAGGCGTGGGTGCTGCGGTACATGCGCTGCCACAGGTATTCGTAGTCCCACGGGTCCTGGCCCAGCACCAGCGGTGTGAGGTACTGGTCGATGATGGCTTTGGCGATGTGCGGCGCCAGCGCCACGTTGCCCAGGCCGACGATGCCGTCGTCGGTTTCGATCTCGACCACCGTCCACGAATGGAAGCGGAAGGTGCTCATGGATTCTGTCTTTGAGTAGACCAGGTCCATGGCGTTGGAGCAGAAATTGCCTTGGGGTGGAACGGTCTTGCCTTTCCACTCGAACACACGTGCGCGCACTGATTTGATCTTCATTTAAAGGTCCTGTGTGAGATGAATCTTTCGAGCCCTCCCCTGGAAGGGGAGGGTTGGGGTGGGGTGAGCCGTATTACTCCCTTTGGGGAGGCGCCGCCAGGCGTCCTCCCATGCGGCAGGCGATGCGGAAAGCGTTGAGCGTGGCGTTGACATCGGCCACGCCCTGGCCGGCGATGTCATACGCGGTGCCATGCGCCGGCGTGGTGATGGGCACCGGCAGGCCGCCTTGCACAGTGACGCCCTTGCTGAAGCCCATGAGCTTGATGGCGATCTGGCCCTGGTCGTGGTACATGGTGACGATGGCCTGGTACTGGCCGGCCTGCGCTTTCAGGAAGATGGTGTCGGCCGGAAAGGGGCCGTCTACCGGAACGCCGCTGGCGCGCAGCGCTGCCACGGCCGGCTCGATGATGTCGATCTCTTCGCGTCCGCAAACACCGCCGTCGCCGCCATGCGGGTTGAAGGCTGCCACCGCTACTTTGGGGCTGTTGTTGCCGCTGGCCTTGAGTGATGCGTAGATCAACCGGGTGGCGTCCATGATGCGTTCCTTGCTGAGCATGGCTGCGGCGTCTTTCAGCGGAATGTGCGAGGACACACGTGCCGTCCACAAGTCACCCAGCGTGTTGAACTCGCAGAAGTAGCCGGTCACGCCCAGGTATTCGGCAAAGTGGTGCAGCTCGTCTTCATGCTTCAGGCCGCCCAGCTTCATGGCCTGCTTGTTCAGGGGGGCGAAGCAGATGGCATCGACCTCGCCGCGTTTGGCGCCGTCCATGCAGAGGTTGAGCACCTGCAGCACCGCCGCGCCGCAGGCGGCCTGCGCCTGGCTGCGCTGTACTTGCGCTGGCTGAATCGTGTCTGTGGCCAGGAAGGCGGGCAGGCGTGTGTCGGCGCGGCCGCGCACCTCGGCCAGGCTGGCCACGGCTTGCGTTGCGACCTTCTGTTGGGCAATGTCCTGGCCTTGCTGCCAGAGCCAGGCATCACCCACCAGCACGATGTTGGCGCCTGCCGTGATGCCGGGCTGGCTCAGCAGCCGGGCAATCAGCTCGGGGCCTATGCCGGCCGCGTCACCCAGTGTCAGGGCGACGACAGGCACCGGTTCTGTTGTCTGCTGTTTGCTCATGGCGTCTTTTCCTTGTTCTGCATCATCCGGATCAGTCCAGTTTGATGTTTTTCTTGGCGATCAGGTCACCATAGCGCTTGTTCTCGTCATTGTGGAACTGCGCGAACTGCGCCTGCGTCATCGGTGTCAGGTCCGCGCCGATCGCGCCCAGCCGGGCTTGTGTTTCCGGCATCGCCAGGACCTTGGTGACCTCGGCGTAGACACGTTCCTGCACCGCCTTGGGCGTGGCTGCCGGCATGTAGATGCCGTACCAGGCACTCATCTCGACATCCTTCACGCCGGCTTCGGCCATTGTGGGCACGTTGGGAAGCTGCGGGTTGCGTTTGGCGCTGGCCACCGCCAAAGGTTTGATGCGGCCGTTCTTGATCTGGCCGATCACCGAGGGCATGGTGTCAAAGCTCAGCTGCACCTGGCCGCCGACGAGGTCGATCAGCGCCGGGCCGCTGCCGCGGTAGGGGATGTGCGTGATGAAAACGCCGGCCTGGTCCTTGAAGAGCTCCGCCGCGATGTGTTGCGTGCTGCCCGAGCCGCTGGTGGCGTAGTTGAGCTGGCCGGGTTTTGATTTGGCCAGCTTGATGAGCGACTGCACCGAATCGACTGGCAGGGCATTGTTGACCACCAGCACATTGGGCACCGCGCCGACAAACACCACGGGCACCAGGTCCTTGTTGTTGTCGTAGCCGAGTTTCAGCAGGTGCGGGGCAATCGCATGCGCGGTCGAGACGCCCATTAGCAGGGTGTGGCCGTCGGTGGCCTTGGCCGTCAGGTCGGCTGCCAGCGTGTTGGAGGCGCCGGGGCGGTTTTCCACCACCACAGGCTGCTTGAGTAGGGGGCCGAGCCGGTCCGCTACTGCGCGGGCCATCGCGTCGGTGCCGCCGCCCGGGGCGGAGCCCACCAGAATGCGCACGGGCTTGGTCGGCCAGTCTTGTGCAAATAGCGGGGCGTGGGCGGCCACTGTGCAGGCTGCTGCCAGCAAGGCAGGCAAATATTTCATGGTTGTCTCCGTCATCGTTATGAATCAATGCGGTGATAGTAGGCAAGACAACAGTTAACGTAAATTGAAAATTCCTGATTATTTGATAATCTATAGTTATCAATTGAATTGGCCACCCAACATGCTCAACGCCTCACTGATTCCCCAGCTTCTCAACCGCCTGCGCATGCGGCAGGTGGCCCTTATCCTGGCTGTAGGCGAACACGGTACCTTGCGCAAAGCCTCCGCGGAACTGGGCATGACACAGCCGGCCGCCACCAAGATGATCCAGGAGCTGGAGTCTGCGCTGGGCCAGCGCCTGTTCGAGCGGGTGGGGCGCGGGCAGAAGCTCACGCCGGCCGGCGCCAGCGTGCTGCGTTATTTCCGCGGCATGCGCGGTTCGGTCGAGTCCATGACGCGTGAACTGGCCGAACTGCAACTGGGCAGCTCGGGTCGGGTGTCGATCGGCAGCATCATGGCACCTTCTCCGAATTTGCTGACGCACGCGATCATCACGCTCAAGAAAGCCTATCCGCTGCTGTCGGTCGACGTCATGCTGGACACCAGCGACCGGCTGTTCGAGCTGCTGCGCGAAGGCGTTCTCGACGTTGCCATCGGGCGCATTCGCGACGAGCACCGGGCGGACTACGCTTTCACCCCGCTTGAAAACGAGGCGCTGGTGGTGGTGGCGGGTGTGCACCATCCGCTGGGGCAAAAAAAGGCGGTGAAGTTTGCCAGCCTGCTGGACTACCCGTGGATATTGCAGCCCAAGGGCAGCCCGATGCGTGAGGTGCTGGAGCAGGAGTTCCGCATGCTGCAGGCGCCCACGCCCAAGGGCCTGATCGAAACCGCGTCCATCCTCACGACGACCAACCTGATTGCCGAAACCGACATGGTGGGCGTCATGCCGCAGTCGATTGCCGACCACTACGCCCGGCACGGTCTGCTCAAGATATTGCCCTGCTTTATCCAGCACAAGATGGAAGCGTTTGGCTCCATCACCCGCAAGGACAGGCCGCTCAGCGACGCCGCGGGGTTTTTCCTGGCGGCGCTGCACCAGAAATAGCTGCCGGAGGCCGATGGCAAGCCACCGCAGAGAAATTTTCTGAAAATTTCGGGCCTTGGTCC
>NZ_JBFUCA010000365.1:0-4379 GCF_056405475.1 Polaromonas sp. P1_G4 | reverse complement strand
GACCTGGCCGGGCTGGAGGCGGGCAACGTGGTGCTGGCAGTAGACGACGCCAAGGTGGCCACGCTCGAAGCTTTTTATAAAAAGCTGTGGGACCGGCCCGCACCCGACGCGGAAGTCAGGCTGACGGTGCTGCAGGGTGCAGAAGTCAAAACCATTGTGCTCAAGGCCCAGGACAGGATGCTGACGCTCAAGAAGCCTGCGGGCATCTGATTTTTACAACAAAATAGGTTGTAGCCCATACAGGTAAAGCGCAAGCAGCTATTGATTTAATAGCACTACAGGGCTACGCGATTTGACAGCCCCGCACGACAAGCCAGGAATGGGCACGAGCAGCGCAGCCTTCAAAACCGGTAGGCGACCTCGGTCCACATACGCGTTGAATCTGTCGTCCTGACCAGCTCGGGTGTCGACCCCAGGGGCGAGGCCAGGTAGGCACGGGCCCGCCACTGGTTGAGCCCGGTCCAGTCAAGGCCAACCCCCGCTCCGCTGAGCGTTGCGCTGTTGGCACCTGTCACCCAGGGTCGTTGATTGACTTTCAGGTAGGCACCGTCCCAGAACGCCACCGCCTGGAGCTTGCCGCCGACAACCTGCCCCAGGTCGTAGCGCAGCTCGACGCTTGTGCGGTAACCCGTATCACCCGACAACGCACCCACATCGTAGGCACGCACCGAATAGGGCCCGCCCACGGACATTTTTTGTGACGAATCGAGGTTGGTGTTTGCCCACTGGCCTGCCCATGAAAAATGCAGCGTGCTGTTTTGCCCGAGGCGCTGCAAGCGGGAGAAGCCCAGATTGGCCTTTGAAAACCAGCCCTGCGTTCGTGCGCTGGCCGCATCGTCCAGCTGCGCCTCTGTAGCGTCAAAAACCACCCTGCCCCGGGTCCATCCCAGGCTCCAGGTATTGATGCCGCCGGACAGCAAGGTGTCCCGCCAGTCCCCGGTCAGGCTCGACGTCCAGGAGTCGAGATGCCGGTCTGTTTTTATTCCCGCCACGTCTACACGCTCGCGCAACTGCACCGTGTCGTATTGAATCTGTCCATAGAGGTTGACCGTCTGGCTTCGCACCAGCGGATGCTTGCCCCAGAGGCTGCCGGTCTCGGCGGAACCATGCGCGCCAAGTATCTCAAGAGACCCGCCAATTTTGTAATCCAGCAAGGAATAGGCGGCTCCTGCGCGGGTGCCCTGGCCGTTCAACAATGATTCGTAGCCCACCCGTCCGTAGCTCAGCCCCTTCCCGGAATTCAGGCCGCTCAGGCTCAGGACATCGCCATGCTTCAAAGGGTTGTTGACGTACACCGTACCGCCCAGGCGGGCTCTTCCTGTATAGCTGTTGCCGTAGTCGTCCACAACCAGGCTTCCTGAAACCGCCGGGCCGGGCGTGGTATCGATACTCAGATCGGAGGTGCCCATCCCGTCGCCGGGTCTTAAGGTTGCCTGCACCACCACGCCGGGTATGTCCGACAGCAACAGCAGGGAATTGTCCAGCAGGGCCTGGTCGACTGGCTGCCCGTTTTGCAGCGGCGCTACCGTCGCCTGCAGCAGCAGGTCGTTCACGCGCGTCTGGTTGTTGACGCCGACCTTGCCGTAGCGCGCCTCGACCACCAGAAAGCGAACAACGCCCGACTGGATCACCTGCGCAGGCACCACGGCCCGGGCAAAGGTCTGGCCCCTGCTGTGGTAATACTGGCCTATGCGCCCCGCCATTTCGTCGAGCTGGTCAAGCGTCAGGCTTTTGCCTTCAGCATCGGCCACCAGTGCATGCAGCGTGGCTGTCTCAAACAGGGTGTTGCCGATGATGTTGATCGATTTGACATCCACCGTCACGGCGGGACGCACAGGTGGCGGCGGGATATTCCCCTCATTGCTGAGGGGCGGCCTTTCTCCGCGGGGCGATGGGACGGCTTGCTGGGACGGCTGGACCTGCCGGAGGATGGTGCCGATATCAACCGGCAGCGGATCAGCCGCCTGGACCGCGAACAGGGGCGCGGCTGCCAACAGCAGCACAGCGTGCTTACCGGATACGTTGCATTTCATGGGGAAACTTTTGTGGGGTAGCCGTATTTATTTTTGAGCGGCCAGCACACCGTTTTGCAGCTGCACGCCGCCGTCAACGATATGCAGGCGCGGATCTTTTCTTACTGTGGCAACCACATCCTGCAGCACCTCGACGGCCCCACCGGAAACCACCAGTTCGTCTCCACCGGAGGCATCGGCGCTTGCGCTGCGAGTTACCCGAAGGATGGGCGATACCTCGATCAGGCCGGATTTGGAGCGTGTCCCATCCACGGCCTGTTGCATGGCGGCGTCGGCACCATCATCGGCGCCCCCCCGCCCAAGCGTTCCCGCCCGTGCGGGCACAGCTGTGACAGGCAAGGGAGTGATGGATGCCGTCAGCCCGGTCGGTTGCACCACCGTGTAGTTGGCCGCGTCAACCCCGCCCAGGGTATAGCCTGTCACGGTCACGGGCTTTGCGTTACCCACATTCGCGTTGGCAAAAGCACCGCTGCCGCCGCTGACGCTAACCACGTCACCGACCAGGGCCGCCACGGCGGCGGTACCACCCAAGGTGGCCGCAGTCGTACCGTCAAAAACCTTGTTCTGCGCATTTACACCGGTGACAGCCAGGCTGGCCGGTGTGATGTTTGCCGTGACACCTGTAGGTTGCACCACGGTGTAGTTGCCGGCGTCGGCCCCGCCCAGCGTATAGCCGGTCACCGTCACGACTTTGCCGTTGCCCGCGTTTTTGTTGACGAAAGCGCCATTGCCGGTACCACCCACAGTCACCACGTCACCGCCCAGGGCTGTGACCCCCGCCGTTCCGTTAAGCGTGGCGTTGGTGGTGGTGTCGTAGACCTTGTTGTTTGCCCCGACGCCCGTGACGGCCAGGCTGGCTGGTGTGATGTTTGCCGTAACACCGGCAGGTTGCACCACGGTGTAGTTGCCGGCGTCGGCTCCGCCCAAGGTGTAGCCGGCCACGGTCACGACCTTGCCATTGCCCACATTCTTGTCAGCAAAAGTGCCGCTACCGCCACTCACACTCACCACGTCACCGCCCAAAGCAGCCACAGCGGCCGTGCCATTGAGGGTGGCTGCAGTACTCGCGTCATACACCTTGCTGTTTGCCCCTACACCGGTCACCGCCAGGCTGGCCGGCGTGATGTTTGCCGTAACGGCAGTGGGCTGCACCACGGTGTAGTTGCCGGCGTCGGCGCCGCTCAGCGTGTAGCCGGTCACGGTCACAGCTTTGCCATTGCCTACATTCTTGTTGGCGAAGGTTCCGCTACCGGTGCCGCCCACCGTCACGACATCACCGCCCAGGGCAACAACACCTGCGGTGCCATTGAGGGTAGCCGTGGTGGTGGTGTCATACACCTTGTTGTTGGCGCCCACACCTGTGACTGCCAGGCTGGCTGGCGTGATGTTGGCCGTGACAGCTGTGGGCTGCACCACGGTGTAGTTGCCGGCGTCGGCGCCGCCCAGTGTGTAGCCCGTGACTGTCACGGCCTTTCCGTTGCCCACGTTTTTGTTGACAAAGATGCCGCTGCCGGTACCGCCCACCGTCACGGTATCGCCGCCCAGGGCCGCGACGTTTGCTGTGCCATTGAGTGTGGCGGTGGTGGTCGTGTCGTAGACCTTGTTGTTTGCGCCTACGCCGGTAACAGCCAGGCTCGCCGGCGTGATGTTGGCTGTGACGCCGGTGGGCTGCACCACGGTGTAGTTGCTCGCATCGGCGCCGCCCAGCGTGTAGCCGGCGACGGTGACGGCCTTGCCGTTGCCCACGTTCTTGTTGTTGAAATTGCCGCTGCCCGTGCCGCCCACCGTCACGGTATCGCCGCCCAGAGCTGTGACCGCCGCYGTGCCATTGAGTGTGGCGGTGGTGGTGGTGTCGTAGACCTTGTTGTTTGCGCCTACACCCGTGACAGTCAAGCTGGCCGGCGTGATGTTGGCCGTGACGCCGGTGGGCTGCACCACGGTGTAGTTGCCTGCATCAGCTCCACCCAGTGTGTAGCCGCTGACCGTCACAGCCTTGCCATTGCCCACATTCTTGTCGGCGAAGGTGCCGCTGCCACCGCCAACCGTCACCACGTCGCCGCCCAGTGCCGCGACGTTTGCGGTGCCATTGAGCGTGGCGGTGGTGGTGGTGTCGTAGACCTTGTTGTTCGCGCCTACACCCGTAATGGCCAGGCTGGCAGGCRTGATGTTGGCCGTGACACCTGTTGGCTGCACCACGGTGTAGTTGCCGGCATCGGCGCCGCCGAGGGTGTAGCCGGTGACGGTGACGGCCTTGCCGTTACCCACGTTCTTGTTGACGAAATTTCCGCTGCCGGTACCGCCCACGGTCACGGTATCGCCACCCAGGGCCGTAACGGCGGCTGTTCC
>NZ_JBFUCA010000364.1:0-4381 GCF_056405475.1 Polaromonas sp. P1_G4 | reverse complement strand
GACCAGGCCGATCCAGTTGGCGATGGAAGGCAGCAAGCCCAGCAGCAAGGCCGCGCCGACGGCAATCACCAGCACGGCTGGCTTGAAGATGCCGGAGAGTTTGCGGGCGGCAAGCACTGCGGCGACGATCGCGATGATGCCCAGTGCACCGGCCATTTCACCGGTGATGGCGCGCAGCATCGAGTAGTAAGGCGTGAAGTACCAGACCGGTGCGATGTGCGCAGGCGTCTTCAGCGGGTCGGCCGGGATGAAGTTGTTGTACTCCAGGAAGTAGCCGCCGAACTCGGGCGCGAAAAAGATGATCGCCGTGAAGATCATCAGGAAGACGCTCACACCGAAGATGTCGTGCACCGTGTAGTAAGGGTGGAAGGGTATGCCGTCCAGCGGGTGGCCTGCGGCGTCCTTCGGCGCATTCGGGCCCTTGATTTCAACGCCGTCGGGATTGTTGGAGCCGACTTCATGCAGCGCGATGATGTGCGCGGYCACCAGGCCCAGCAGCACCAGCGGCACGGCAATGACGTGGAAAGCAAAGAAGCGGTTCAGCGTCGCGTCACCGACCACATAGTCGCCGCGGATCAGCAGCGCGAGGTCAGGGCCGATGAAAGGGATGGCGGCAAACAGRTTGACGATCACCTGGGCGCCCCAGTAGCTCATCTGGCCCCATGGCAGCAGGTAGCCCATGAAGGCCTCGGCCATCAGGCACAGGAAAATCGCGCAGCCGAAGATCCAGACCAGCTCGCGCGGCTTGCGGTAGCTGCCGTAGAGCAGGCCGCGGAACATGTGCAGGTAAACCACCACGAAGAAAGCGGAAGCGCCGGTGGAGTGCATGTAGCGGATCAGCCAGCCCCAGGGGACGTCGCGCATGATGTATTCGACAGAGCCGAAAGCCAGTGCGGCGTCGGGCTTGTAATTCATCGTGAGGAAGATGCCGGTGACGATCTGGATGACCAGCACCAGCATGGCCAGCGAGCCGAAGATGTACCAGAAGTTGAAGTTCTTCGGTGCGTAGTACTCGCTCATGTGCTCTTTGTAGAGCTTGCTGGCGGGAAACCGGTTGTCGACCCAGTTCATCGCCTTGACGGCGAGCGGGGCATCGGGGGAAATTTCTTTGAATTCAGCCATAACTGATCCTGGTTCGGTGGGATTCTTTGGCAAGCACCTGGTACGCGGCAGAAAGGTCGGCGGGTATCAGGTGCTGGCTATAGGGTCTTGTGAAGGAGCTTGGTTAACGCGGGTTAAGGCAAGCGCCTCAGGCCTTCTTGTCTTCACCAATCAGCAGACGGGTGTCCGAAAGGTACATGTGCGGCGGCACTTCCAGGTTGTCCGGCGCGGGCTTGTTCTTGTACACACGGCCGGCCATGTCGAAGGTCGAGCCATGGCAGGGGCACAGGAAGCCGCCGGCCCAGTCGTTGGGCAGCGAAGGCTGTGCGCCGGGCTGGAACTTGTCAGAGGGCGAGCAGCCCAGGTGCGAGCAAATGCCCACCACCACCAGCGTTTCGGGCTTGATGGAGCGGTTTTCGTTGCGGGCGTATTCGGGGGTCAGTTCGTCGGGCTTGCGCTCGGATTTGGGGTCGGCCAGGAGGGCATCGACCTTGGGCAGCTCGGCGAGCTGCTCGGGCGTGCGTTTGATGATCCAGACGGGCTTGCCGCGCCATTCCACCGTGATCTTTTCGCCGGGTTTCACGCCGGAGATATCGACCTCGACGGCCGCACCGGCAGCCTTGGCTTTTTCGGAGGGCTGGAAAGTGCTGACAAAGGGGATTGCGGTGGCTGCAACGCCTGCGCCGCCTACAGCGCAGGTGGCCACGAGCCAGTTTCTTTTATCTTTATCGACGGGGGCGCCGTGGGGCACACCGTTCGCGCTTGCTTCGCTTGCTTGGGTCATGAGAGTCCTTCAAGAACTGGCTTGAAATAGGCTTGGTGGGAGGCTTAGTGGGGTCAACCCGCAATTGTAGCGGAGCGCGATGTCGTTTTTCAAGGCGGAGGGCCCGGCCCGGGCGGCGGCAGCCCGCATGGCTGGGCCGGAAGTGCCCGTTTTTAAGGCAGCCGGCCGCCTTCGCATATTTTGTTGCAAGCCGCGCCTTTCGCACCGCCCGAAAACACGGCCAGCCTTCATAATCATTTTTTGCAGAACGCCGGTACGGCCGGCAACCGCTACCAATAACAGGAGAGACTCATGGGAATGATGCAGGAATTCAAGGAATTTGCCGTCAAGGGCAATGTGATCGATCTGGCCGTAGGCGTGATCATTGGCGCCGCTTTCGGCAAGATCGTCGACGCCGTGGTGAGYGACCTGATCATGCCGCTGGTGGGCCTGGTCTTCGGCAAGCTGGACTTTTCCAGCATGTACGTATTGCTGGGCACTGTGCCGCCGGGCACCGACATGTCGCTTGAAGCCCTCAAAAAGGCTGGGGTCCCGGTCTTTGCCTATGGCCACTTCCTGACGGTGAGCGTCAACTTCGTCATCCTGGCTTTCATCATTTTCCTGATGGTCAAGCAGATCAACCGGCTCAAACGTCACCACGAAGCCGCACCACCGCCCGCCGCGCCGCCTGAAGACATCGTGCTGCTGCGCGAAATCCGCGACAGTCTAAAAAAGTAACCCCCCTGTTGCCCGCTCACTTCGTGTAGCGGGCCTCTCCCCTACAGGGGACGGCGCCTTGCGGCTGGCAAAGCCAGACCGCGGCCCCCGCTTGCGAAGGCATGGCTATGCTATTGATTTAATAGCTGCTTGCGCAGGCTCCTATTGGGCCAGGGCCCGATTTCGCTTGAATTTTCAGCCGGCAACAAGCTGGCGCGCCATGCGAACAGCCGCCAGCAAGCTGGATGCGTCCGCGCGCCCCGTGCCGGCGATGTCAAACGCCGTGCCGTGGTCGGGGCTCGTGCGCACCAGCGGCAGCCCCAGCGTCACGTTAACGCCCTGCTCCACGCCCAGGTATTTGACCGGGATCAACCCCTGGTCGTGGTACATCGCCACCACCACGTCAAACTCGCCGGGTTTGCCGACAGCATGGCGTGCACGCATGAACACCGTGTCGGGTGCGAAGGGACCGCTCACATCCAGCCCTTGCGCGCGGGCGGCAGCGATGGCCGGCGCGATGATGGCCTGCTCTTCGCTGCCGAACAGTCCGCCTTCACCGGCGTGCGGATTCAGCCCCGCCACCGCGATGCGCGGTGCCCGGCCCAGGCTGGCAGCCACCGCGCTGTGCGTGATGCGCAAGGTCTGCAACACGTTGTCAAAGGTGACGGCCTCAATGGCGCGCCGCAGTGACATGTGAATGCTTACCAACACGGTCTTGAGTTCATCGTTGGCCAGCATCATGCGCACCGGCACGTCCGCCGCCGATTTACCCAGAAAAGCGGCCGCCTCGGCCTGAAGCATTTCGGTGTGGCCCGGAAAAGCGGCCACCCAGCCACCGGCCGCCGCCAGTGCCTCCTTGTGGATGGGCGCCGTCACCATGGCGCATGCCTCGCCACCCAGCACGCTGCGCGCCGCCCAGACGATGCAGTCAGCCGCAGCCTGGCCCGCCCGCGCATTGACCTGGCCGTAAGGCACGGTCTCCAACTCGCATTTTTGCAACACCCCGATGCAATGGGGCGGCACCCCCGCCGCATCGGCCAGGGCGTCCAGCCGGGCCACCGGCAGCGCCAGCGGGGACGCTGTCAGCGCGGCAGCGCGGCGCATCGTGGCGACATCGCCTACCACGGCGCAGCCCGCCATTTCAACGGGCGCGTCGCGAAAAGCCCTGGCGATGATCTCCGGGCCGATGCCGGCGGCGTCACCCATGGTGATGAGCAGCGGCTTGTTCACAAGCCGGGCGCCGCCGCGGTGAATTGCGGCGACAGGGTGCATTTGGTTACAGGAAACCCCATAATCACAAAGAAACAKGTCAACACACCGGCTGCACAGCGCAGCGCCGGATCAATGAATTCAGGGGGGTCGGTCAGATGCATGCTGGGGGTATTTTGGCGCAAACCACATCGCAGCGGCAGCTCGCCGGCGCACAGGACATCAGCCTGCCATGAATGCTGCCATGCCCGTCCTGATGTCCGACGGTGAAATGATGCTGTGGAGTGCTGCGGCCGGCGCACTTGGCCTGGTGCTGCTGCTGGCCCTGGCCGATGCCCTTTACAGCCGCACCCGCGCTGCCTGGCAGACCCTGGCTTACCTCGCGCTTTGCTGGCTGGTGGTGATGCTGCTGAGCGGCCTGCCCATGGAGCTCTGGCCGGACGGCAAGGAGTCGCTGGGCATTGCGCAACTGCTTGTCGGGCCGGCTTGCGCGTCGATGGGCAGCTTCGGCGCCAGCAAATGGCTGTCGGCCCACCAGCGCGACCACCTGATGAAGGTCAGCCTGCTAACCATCACGCTGGTCTGCATCGC
>NZ_JBFUCA010000363.1:0-4382 GCF_056405475.1 Polaromonas sp. P1_G4 | reverse complement strand
ACATTGGTGAGTTGCGGGACGGCACGGCGTACGTCTATCGCCGGGCAATTGTTGCTCGTGTCAAAAATCAGATGGCCACTGGGAAAAACTGCGGGCAGCTTTTCGTGGATCTGGTAGCTCATGTCTATGGGCGGCGCTTCACCGGAATAAAGGATCTGGTTGCTGGGGTTATAAACGGTGTAGCACGCCATGGCTGGCGCGACCAAGGTCGTTAAGGACAGCGCCATTGCGCATTTCAAAGAGGTCATAAGTTTCTCCTGCACGCTCCGGATCAGAGACGTGGTTCAAAGCATATGTCTTATGTGGGTTGCGTCAAGTCGGACGGCGCCGCCACATTCGCAAGGCAAGTGCCGACCGGATAGGGGGGGTGTAGCATCACAAAGATCGCGTCGTGACCTCTGCCGCAGCGGGCAACCAGAGCGTCATGACCAATCCCCCACCCTCACGCAGCCCTGCTTCTACGCGGCCGCCGTGCAACTTCATGGCGCGTCGCGCGATGGCCAGACCCAGACCTACCCCGCGCACCGACTCCCCTCCTTCGACCCGGGTAAACGGCTCGAAGATTTCCTCCAGCATGGGCGCTGGAACTCCCTGGCCACGATCCAGGACTGTCACCACCAGTTGCGTATCGCCGGTGCGGATCCCCGCTTGAATTTCGACGACTGTGCCCGGTGCCGTGTATTTCACCGCATTGCGAATGACGTTTTCAAAAGCCCGGTACAGCAGTTCACCATTGACCTGGGCGACGAACTGGCCTGGCGCGTCGATGCTGACCTGGCGTGACAGCGATCGCGCCTCGAAATCGGCATCTTCGGCAATGGCATGCAAAAGCTCGATCACGTCGACCCGTTCACGCGCCAGGCCGGTGGGTGCCTCCAGGCGATGCAGCGTGAGGAGCTCCTCTATCAGGACATCGAGCCGCTCGCTCTCGCGCTGGATACGCTCGACCATCGCATCGGTCTGGGAAGGGTCCTGTCGCAGCAGGCCGATAGCGGCTTGCAGCCGCGACAACGGGGAACGCAGTTCGTGGGAAATATCGTGCAGCAGCACCTTGCGCGACTCGGTCACCTGCTGCAGCTGTGCAGCCATGCGATCGAACTCTTCAGCCAGGTCCGCTATTTCATCACGTCGCCCTTTCATCAGCGGTTGCACACGCGTGTCGAAACGGCCTTCAGCGGCACGGCGCAAGGCCCAGCGCAGATGCCGCAACGGGCGGGACAAATACCATGCAAGCACCGGGCCGATGATGAGGACGGCGACTATGGCCGATATCAACGGTACGAACGGCACAAAACCGAAGGTGGCGACGTCGTCCGGAGGGGGATGTCCTGTCAGTGTGAAATACGCGATGGTGCCGGCGAACGAAAGCACCATGCTCAGCCACAGCGCGAGCAGCAGCTTCCAGAACAACCGGCCGATGCGGCGCGTCTCCATATCTGTCAGTCCTCCAGCAACTGGTAGCCCATACCGCGAACACTCTGGATCCAGGACTCGCCGTCTGCACGTGTCCCCAGCTTCTGGCGGATGCTGCTGATGTGCACATCGATGCGCCTGTCGAATCGGGCCAGCGGGCGGCTGAACGCCTGCAGCGAAATATCCTGCTTGCTCACGAGCTGGCCGACGTGGCGAGCAAGGACTTCAAGCAAGCTGAACTCCGTGCCTGTCAAATCCAGGGGAATCCCGTGCCATGTTGCCTGTCGGTTGCCCGGCGACAAAACCAGCTCACCCGCCTGCAGCACACGCTGCCCGGAATTGGGCGCCGCCGCTTCACGCGCGTCAGTGCGCCGCAGGATGGCGCGGATGCGCGCGACCAGTTCGCCGGGTGTGCAGGGTTTCGGGACGTAATCGTCGGCGCCCATGTCCAGGCCAACGATGCGATCAACGTTGTCACCGCGCGCCGTAAGCATGAGCACCGGGACTTTGCTAAGGGCGCGAATGCGGCGCAGTGCCTCCATGCCAGACAGCCGGGGCATCATCACATCCAGCACGACGATGTCGTAGCGGCCGGAAGTGGCCTCGGAGACACCGGCCTGGCCGTCGTGTACGGCGCGCACATCGAAGCCCTCGCGGACGAGATACTGCGACAGCATCGCCGTGAGTTCGAGGTCATCATCAACAAGCAGAACCGGAATCATCTCGACATCAGTATCGCTTGAAAGCCCCGGTGCCGGCCAGCGTGGGCCGGTTTTTTACCCAGCTTAACTTTCGCCAACGTTGGCGAGCATTCGCGATACCTACCATGACTGCTGATTTTCAGGAGCAGCATGCAAACCTATCGACTCACCGGCTGGCGACACTTTTCCATTCCTGGGATTGGCCTTGCTATCGGTCTTGCCATCGCGCTTGGCGGCTGTGCGGCGGTCGGGCCGGATTATGCAGAGCCCAACCCCGCAGCGGCGGCGCTTTGGCAGGGGCCCCTGCCCCATGGAGGCAACGTGACTGCGCTCAGCGACTGGTGGAGCCAGTTCAATGACCCGGTGCTGACCCGGCTCCAGCGTTCAGCCGAATCCGGCAGCCCCACGCTCGCCAAGGCATGGGCCAACATCGAGAAGGCGCGCGCCACGTTGTCCAGCGCCGGTGCTTCAGGTCTGCCAGGTGCAAATGGGCAGGCATCGGTGACACGCGGCACACAGCAAACCGGCGAAGTGGCGACCGCCCGCAGCGCAGGCCTGGATTCTTCGTGGGAGCTGGATTTGTTTGGCAAGGTAAGGCGCAGCACCGAATCAGCCAGCGCCCGTATACAGGCGCGCGAAAACGACTGGCACGACGCGCGCGTTTCTCTTGCGGCGGAAGTGGCGGATACGTATGTGCAGTACCGAGCCTGCGGGTTGTTGGCCACCGCTTACGAGCAGGAGCTGGCTTCCATGAGCGAGACGGCCAAAGCCACGGAGTCGCTGGTACGCGCCGGCTTGACCGCCGGCACAGAAGGCTCACTGGCTCGTGCCAGCCTGGCCAGCACCACCTCTGCCGGGCTCGCGCAACGCGCGCAATGCGAGCTGCTGGTGAAGTCATTGGTGAATCTCACTGGAATCGACGAACCCGAGCTGCGTCACCAGCTGGTGCAGGGCGGCACCGGCATCCCGCAGCCGGCGGGCCTCGATGTGCAAGGCGTGCCGGCACAGGCGCTGCGCCAGCGGCCTGATCTTGCCTCGCGCGAGCGCGAGTTGGCAGCTGCAAGTGCAGACATCGGTGTGGCGCAGGCAGACCTCTACCCGAGCCTGTCGCTTTCAGGATCTGTCAAGGTTTCTGCGACCGGCCTCGCTTCGTCATTGACCACCTGGTCGTTCGGCCCCAGCTTATCCATTCCACTCTTCGACGGCGGGCGCACGCGGGCCGCTGTCCACAGCGCTCGGGCCGGCTACGAAGCCGCCTATGCCGACTGGCGTCAAAGTGTGCGAACGGTCGTGAAGGAGGTGGAGCAGTCGCTGGTTCGCCTGGACGGCGCTGCGACGCGCACGGAGCAGTCAGAACGCGCCGCCCACGAATACCGGAGATACCTCGTGGGAGCGGACGCGCAATGGCGCGCGGGCACCATCAGCCTGCTCACGCTGGAAGAGTCAAGGCGCCAGGCGCTGTCAGCCCAGATCGAATTGATCGGCCTGCAACGTGATCGCGTCGAATACTGGATCGCTCTGTACAAGGCACTGGGAGGGGGCTGGCAACCCGCGACCCCGGCAAGTCCCCCCGCAGGCGCCGCCTACGAAGAAAAAGCCAACTCATGAAAAGAATATTCAACGTCAACCGAAAACTGGTGATCACTGTCGCGGCAGCTGTCGCCGTCCTGCTGATCGCGCTACTCGCATGGCGCGCTTTGACGGCCAAAGATCCAGGCACGGCGGCAGGGTCAAGCGCGAGTGCCCTGACGGTCAATGTCGTCTCCGCCGAAACACAAAGTTGGCCGCAGCAGTTGCAGGCCAGCGGCGCCTTGACTGCCTGGCAGGAGATCATCGTCAGTCCTGAGACGGGTGGGTTGCGCATCGCGCAGTTGCTGGTTGATGTGGGTGATTCGGTCCGGCGAGGCCAGCTGATGGCGACGCTTGCCGACGATACGGTACGCGCGGAGCTACACAAGCAGGAAGCCCTGGTGGCACAGGCCGGTGCCAGCTGGGCTCAAGCCAGCACCAACCGGCAACGCGCGCAGTCGGTGGACGTGGCCGGCGCCCTGGCGCCACAGAAGATGGACGAATACCTTACGAATGAGGCGGCAGCGGTGGCGTCTTTATCTTCGGCAAAGGCGGACCTCGAGAGCGCATCCCTGAAACTCAAGCACACGAAGATCGTGGCAGCGGACGACGGCGTCGTCTCTTCCAGGTCGGGGATTCTGGGTAATGTCGTCAACACAGGCGCCGAGTTGTTCCGCCTGGTGCGCCAGGGCCGTGTGG
>NZ_JBFUCA010000362.1:0-4394 GCF_056405475.1 Polaromonas sp. P1_G4 | reverse complement strand
ATTGCATTCAACTACTTTGAGCCGCACTGGAATGCCATCCTTAAAAGCATTCCCGTCATCAACTCAACCAGTACGCCACTGCGTTGGATCATTGTGTACATCCCAATGATCGCCGTCGGCACAGGCTTGCTGTTCGAGCGTTCCGGGTGGCCACACCTGAAAGTCGTCGCAGTTATCGCATGCCTCACAGGTCTAGTCATTCAGTCATCATCCGATCCGAGAAAGTTCTATTTCCAGCCGATTTACTATTCCGGCGCCATCGCCATAGCTCACCAGCAATTGAAAGAAAAGAGCTTTACGCCTGAGATCAGGGAACTGGGAACCGTCTCAAAGATACAGTCTGGACCGCGGCTGTTGAGGGCCATTATCAATAACACACTGGTTGCCGGCATGTCGCAACTGGAGTGCTACAACCCGGCGTTTGGATACCGCAGAGAGTATTTTTCAGCCGACGGATTAAGTCCCGGGCCAGTTCTTGCCGAGCACAACGGGTTCCTGAACCTGAAAAACCCGGCCTGCTACGTTTACCCAAAAGAAAACAACTGCAAACCAGGCGATCTTTTCCGTGCAGATCAACGCGAGGAAGCCCAGAAATTCGCAARCTACAAGCCATTTGCTTTCAATTTCTCGGCACGCCAGGAAATGGCCAACCGGCTGTCGTATATCGCCTGGGTCTCGTTTGGGCTGCTCATGCTGGGCTGGCTGGCTGCCACGCTTTGGCGYYGGCGCAMGGCGCCCCGACAATCCAGGCAGCCAAACCACGTGGCTTGAGCTTTTTCAGAGACGTTTCAGGTCCGGATAGCGAATGTATTCCACCAGTTCCTGGACTTTCTGGCTGGGCGGCGGGGTGAGCAGGCTCACCAGCACAATCACCGCAAAACCGACCGGAACACCGAAAAGCCCGGCCGAAATCGGGTCTATGCCCCACCACAGCTGCACCGGCGAGGTAATGCCGAAGGTGGTGCGCAGCCAGGCCTGGTTGGTGAACATGTAATACGAGGTTACGCCCAGGCCCGACACCATGCCCAGCACGGCCCCGATGCCGTTGGCGCGTTTCCAGAAGATCCCCAGGCTGAGCGCCGGGAAGAACGAGGCGGCGGCAAACGAGAACGCGGCCGACACCAGAAACAGGATGTCCGCCGGCTTTTGCGCCGCCACATAGGCCGCCAGCAAGGCCACGATCAGCAGCAATATCTTGGACACCGTCACCCGGCTCACCGTTGATGCATTGGGATCGATCATCTTGTAATAAAGGTCGTGGCCCAGCGCATTGGCAATCGTCAGCAGCAGGCCGTCGGCGGTGGAAAGCGCTGCAGCCAGCCCACCCGCCGCCACCAGGCCTGAAATCACGTAGGGCAAGCCTGCCAGCTCGGGCGTCAGCAGCACGATGATGTCRCCGCCTATGTTCATCTCATTGAGCTGCAGGATGTTGTCCTTGTTGATGTCTGTGACCGACAGCAGCGAAGGGTCCACCCGCGTCCAGGAATGCACCCAGGCGGGCAGCTGGTCAAACGGCATGCCCACCAGCACGGTGAATATCTCGTACTTCACCAGCACAGCCAGTGCCGGTGCGGTGAAATAAAGCAGGAAGATACACACCAGCGACCAGGTGACCGACTGCCGCGCTTCCCGCACACTGGGCACGGTGTAATAGCGCATGAGGATGTGCGGCAAGGCCGCGGTGCCCACCATGAGGCAAAAAACCAGCGCCAGGAAATTGCGGCGCGAAGTGTCGTAGGTCTCCTGCTCTTTCGGGGTTCCGTCCGGGTTGCCCGAGAACTGGGCCGCGTGGGCGGGCATGCCGTTAAGCGGCTGGGTTTTGACGTCCGCAGCGGCCCTGGCCGCCGTCCAGGCCTTGACGGCGGCGGCCTCGTCCCGGGGCATGGCGGCCATCGCCCTGGCGGCCGATGAAATTTCAGCCACGGATGCATTGCCGCTTTTGAGCTGCTCCATTCGTTTGGCGGCGGCCAGCTTGTCGGCGGCCAGCGACTCGGCGGGGTGCTCCAGCCTGCCCGACAGCGCTGCCGAGCGCTGCTTGAACAGCTCACGCACCTGCAGCTCTTTGGGGTCGGCCGTCAGCTCTTTCTCCTTGGCCGTGACCTTTTCAAGTTGAAAGCCATAAACCAGCTGCGGTACCGGAATCCCCGTCTGCTTGACCGACAGCCAGACCACCGGAATGAGGTAGGCCACCACCAGGATGATGTACTGGGCCACCTGCGTCCAGGTCACCGCGCGCATGCCACCCAGGAAAGAACATACCAGGATGCCACCCAGCCCCAGGAAGATACCCAGCTCGAACGCGATGCCGGTGAGGTAGGAGGTGATCAGGCCGACGCCGTAAATCTGCGCAACCAGATAGGTGAAGGAGCACAAAATGGCCGCCGCCACGCCGATGAGCCGCGGCAGTCGCCCACCGTAGCGCTCTCCCAGAAAATCCGGAATGGTGAACTGGCCGAACTTGCGCAGGTAAGGCGCCAGCACCAGCGCCACCAGGCAGTAGCCGCCTGTCCAGCCCATGATGAAAGCCAGCCCGCTGTAGCCCGTGAGGTAAAGCGTTCCCGCCAGGCCAATGAAGGAGGCGGCCGACATCCAGTCGGCGCCGGTGGCCATGCCGTTGTAGACCGCCGGCACGCGCCTGCCTGCCACATAGTATTCGGAGGCGTCGGTGGTGCGGCTCATGACGCCTATGCCCGCATAGAGGCCGATGGTGGCCAGCAAAAAGGCCGTACCTATCCAGAGGCGCGGCAGGCCCGCACGTTCCAGAAGCGCCAGGACGACCACAAACACCACCAGGCCCAGCGTGTACCAGCGGTAGACGCGGTCCAGCTGCTTTTTGAACTGCTGGCTCGAGAGCRTGACGCCGTCGCGCGAACCAAAAAAGCCGCCCATTCAGTCCTCGTCCGCCACGTCATGCTCGATGTCGAGCCGGTTCATGTACCAGGCATAAAAGCCGACGATGAGGCAATACACCACCAGGGCGCCCTGCGCACCCATCCAGAAGCTGAAAGGCCAGCCAAAAAAAGTGAAGCTCAGCGCGCGCGCAAAGTAACTCACGCCGAACGTAACGCTGAACCAGATCATGAGGAGCACCGCCGTTACGGCGAGGTTCTTGCGCCAGTAACGACGGTGGCTGTCAGTGGGCTGCATGGGCTGCCTGGCCGGTGGCCGCAAAAAGGGCCTCGTTTTCGCGCTCGAACTGGGCCGCCACACGCGGCTCAAAGCGACTCAAGTGCGCAATCACCTTGCGCGCCTTGGCGGGCTGGCCCAGCGCCAGCCACACCTGCGCGAGCCGGTACCAGCCGTAAGGGCTCAAGGGCTGCAGGACTGTGTTCTTTTGCAGGGCCTCGGCGGCTTCCTCAAACCGGTGCGCCTGAATGTGCACCAGCGCCAGGCCATACCAGGCCTGGTCCAGGCGCGCGTCCAGTGCCACCGCGCGCTCAAAGGCCGGCCCGGCCTCATCATGGCGTCCCGCCTGCTGCAACACATAACCCAGGTTGAACCAGCCCGCGGCATGGCCGGGCCTGACGGCGGTCAATTGCTGCAGGCTGGCAACGGACTCTTGTGTGAGCTGGAGCTGCGCCGCCACATGGCCGCGGCTGGCTAGCGCATAAGGGTCTGCCGGGCGCAGTTGCAGCATCTGGTCAAAGACGGCCAGCGCGGCAGGCCGTTTGGCGCAGGCGAGCAAAAGCAGTGCGCGTATTTTCAGAAAACCGTATTGAAGGGCAGCGTCTATTTGCACAGTGCCACCCCGATCTCCAGGCAGATGCGGATTTTGGCGATGGCCGCAATGGCCCACACCAGCAGCAGCACCAAAAAGGCCACCAGCGGCAAGTGACGGTCCATCACGACCTGCGGAGATATCCAGCGTGCTGCCTTGACCCAAGGCAAGCCCACCAGCTGAAGCACGCGATAAAACGGATTGCTGTCCTTCGCCGCGCCTGCCAGCAGGCCTACTGCCCATTGCCCGGCCAACGCAAGCAGAGCAATTTCAGTGAGCAGTTTGATGGTAGTGGTGACGGCAAGCATGGCTCACGACAAACAGATGAAGGGATGAAGGCAACGATTCCGATTGTCATCGGAGGTATTGCCAATTGTTTACCGGGAAACCTCCTGCCATCGCGGGTTTTCCCTCGGTCGCGCGGTTCCGACGCAAAAAAAATGCGCTGCGAATCTCTCCGCAGCGCACCGTTTCAATTCATGTCAACCGTCTTCAGTTGGCCAGTTGCTTCCAGGTGGCGATCACCGTGTCGGGATTCAGCGAGATGGAGCCGATGCCTTCGTCCTTCAGCCACTGCGCAAAGTCCGGGTGGTCGCTGGGGCCCTGGCCGCAGATGCCGACGTATTTCCCCGCGCGCCGGCAGGCCTGGATAGCCCGGCTCAGCATGGCCTTGACG
>NZ_JBFUCA010000361.1:0-4410 GCF_056405475.1 Polaromonas sp. P1_G4 | reverse complement strand
GGCTTACGGCATCAAGAAGGTTTTCTGGGAAGGCGCCGAGCTGTACCGTGCCGAAAGCAAAAACAAGGAAACTATGGCCAAGTTCGGCCACGGCACGCCCAATGACTGGATTGAGCGCAACGTCTACACCCGCTATAGCTGGCAGGGCGTGGGCCTGATGATGATCATCGACCTGGCGCTCTTCGGTGCTGCAGGCCTGGCTGTCTGGGCCGTGCAAATGGCCTGGATCCCCGTGACGGCGGCCGGTATCATCAACGGCATTGGTCACTATTGGGGCTATCGCAATTTTGAGGCGCCTGATGCCAGCACCAACATTTCGCCCTGGGGCATCATGATTGGCGGCGAAGAGCTGCACAACAACCATCACACCTACCCGACGTCGGCCAAGTTCTCGGTCAAGCCCTACGAATTCGACATCGGCTGGGTGTATATCCGTGCCATGGAAAAAGTAGGCCTGGCCTCCGTCAAGAAGGTCCCCCCCAAGCTCCAGCTGGGTTCCATCCAGCCTGTGGCAGATGAAAAAACCCTGGAAGCCCTGATCGCCCATCGCTACGAAGTCATGGCGGGTTTCGCGCGCGAACTGCGCCGCGCCGGCAGGGCCGAACTCGAAGTGCTGAAGGCCAAGAAAGCCGACGTGTCCGTGTTGCGCGCAGCCAATCGCTGGCTGCACCGCGATGACGACAAGGTGCCGGCCGCCGCCAAACCCCAGCTGGCGCAGGCCCGCGCCGAACACCCCGTGCTGGACAAGATGGTCACCATGCGGGAAGAACTGCGCCAGATGTGGCTGACCACTTCCGCTTCCCGTGAGCAGCTGGCTGCGGACCTGCAGGCCTGGTGCCACCGTGCTGAGGAAAGCGGTATCGCCGCCTTGCGCGAATTCTCGATGAAGCTGCGGGCTGCCCGCACCTGACCTGACGCTACATATCCGACCTGGTCACCCGGTCGAAACTTCAAGGCCGCTTCCGGAGAAATCCAGCAGCGGTTTTTTATTGTTCGGCGCAAAGTACGAGTTCCATGATCGAGCGCCCCAAGATTTGGTAATGGTAGGGTCGCTACCAGCGCCCTGATCAGGGCGTCCGAGATTAGTCATCTTCTGCACACAGAAGAGCCTTCTCACGTGAATTGCGCTGAACCTGACACGCTCTCGAGGTGAAAGCGCTGTCCCACATTCGACAGCTGGTGGTCGCGCCCACTGACGAGCCAAACGCTGCCAACGGCAGGTCGTAGTGCGTGAGGTTCTTCCTCCAGGAAGCCGGCTGTTTGCCAATACTCGAGGCAAGAATGGCGGAAACAGCGGCGCACTTGATGCAGATTCACACACCCGAAACTCAAAACGGGCTATTGGGTCGATGCAGCGCAATTGATCTCGACTTCACACCCACTTCATACAGTTCATCAAGACCTCACAGGCGCGTATCAGACTGCACCTATCGAAAGCCGAGTGCATCAACCTGGTGTTTTCATTTCGAAGAAAGGTCGGTCTGTGAGTTCAATCCGTAGCGTCGCTACTCTTCCGCCATACACACGAATTTTCGGTCCGGTAACGACAAGAAAGACTGTCCGACTTTTAATACTGTATCTGCTGCTCGTTACGGGCGGCTCGGCTTTGCTGCTTTTCGGGCATCAGGATGGCTTGCAGATTTTCGGCTTGGGGTTGATGGTGCCGGGCGGCGGATTTCTGGCGCACGCCGATATCTGCACAGGCAGTGGCATAGGTCATATAGCCGCCTGGCTGTGCTCGGTTGGTGCCTTGGCGTTTGCGCTGTTGGTCTGGTTTGGCACGGGCAATGTGTTGCTGCCTCCGCTTGTTTGGCTCGGTTCGGCGTTTTGGGCCGCGAGCATGAGCCATGGTGCAATTCAGCCAGGTGTGGTTCTTAATGTGTACTGCGTGCTCGCGCTGTTTGCTGCGGCGGGCTGCCTGTCGATGCTGGCCTGGTTTATGTTTTCAGGCCGGCAAAGGCGCATCGATAACGATTACCTGGTCCGACAAATGGCTCGATTGGACGTGATCTTCACAGCCCAACCATCAAGGCAAAAACCGGAAATGTCTTTGGCGCATCTGCGTCGTCTGAGGTTCGCACTCGATCGGGCTCTGCAACCTTTCGATGAATTTTCGGGATTCGAGCAACGCGATCAATTTCAGACGGCGGCGCTTCGGTATCAAGTCAACTTTCTGGCTTATGGCATTGCCTTGACGCAGGCACGCTTCACGCCTGCGTTAGGCGGGTACATGAGCGACGCGCAAAGCAGGTTGCTGAACAAGCAGACACAGCATCGTGCATGGGCCTACTGGTCGCTGGAAAATCTATGGGGAAACTTGCGGTGGAACTCCGACCCTGCTGCCCGTGAAAACATCATGTACACGGGCTTCGTGGCGCTGCAGATGGCCTTGTTCCAGGCCAGCACAGGAGGTCAGGAGTTTTCGAAAAAAGGTGCCTTTACGCTGGTGCATCCGAACGGAAAACGCTACGAACACAGTTTTGAGTCCTTGCTGTCCAGTTTGGAAAAAGAATACGAACGTTCACCCTTCTATTTGATGGCCTGCGAGCCCAACTGGGTCTATCCCCTGTGCAACACAATGGGAGCCGCGGCATTGCGTGCCCACGATGCGCAGTACGGTCAGATGAAATGGGCCGGTCACGCGCCAGAGTTCCGCCGGCATCTGGACGCGGAGTTTCTGGATGGCATGGGTCGCTACGTGCCATGCCGTTCTACGTACACGGGATTGGCCTTGCCGRCCATTGGTGGTGCAATGCCCCTGGCGATGCCCTGCTACTTTTTGAATGCGCTGGAACCTGACCTGGCGCGTCGCCAATGGCTGTTGTTGAGACGTCAGCTGTTCGATAGTCGTGAGGGACTTCGACGCAGTGAATTCTGGCCCATCGATACGGGAAACTATGGTTTCTCAAGAGGGAGTGCTTACGCGGCGACGGCCTTGGCGGCGGTAGAGTTGGGCGATGAGTGTGTGTATCAAAACTGCATGGATGCCCTGGAGTACGAGTGTCCAACTACTCTCAGTCATGGGGTCGCCCACAGGAATAAGGCCTCGGTATGGGCGCATGGTGTCGAGCTGATGGCGCACTCGGGAGGGCACGACAGCTTTCGAAACCTGATCAGTAACCCGCTTCCATCAAAAGGTCCCAGATTGGAACCCCTGTCCTATCCCGATGTGCTGGTTGCAGCTGCGCACTTCGATGCTGTGAGCAGCTCTTTGCAGGCGGTGCTGTACGGCGGAGCCGGTGATGGCATTAAGAGCTTGGGCGTGTCGGGCTTGCGTCCGTTGGCACCTTATCGGGTCACAGGCGCATGCCTGACGCAGGTTCTGGCTGATGACATGGGAAATGTGTGCTTGCAGATTCCGCTTGCTGGGCGCACCTGTTTGACGCTGGAGCCGGCCGGCGCGCTGTGATGGGTTGCTGTATTTTGATGGCCACGGTATGGGGCTGCTTGTATGGGTTGCAGGTTATGCAGGTGTGCACTGTTCGACGTTCATGTGTTGCCCAGGCTTGGCGCTTGGTAAACAGGAAGGATGGGAAATGAAAGAAGTCCCTCATGCCCGCGCAGCGCAACGATTCACTCTGGTCGCACGCCTCAAGAGCTTTGGTTATGCCTTCGAGGGGATTGCCTTGATGCTTAAAACACAGCACAACGCATGGCTGCATCTCATCGCCACAATACTAGTGACGGGGCTGGCCGGTTGGTGCCGAGTGGACGCCGGCGATTGGCGCTGGCTGATTGGTGCGATGACCATGGTTTGGATGGCAGAGGCCATGAACACTGCAGTGGAGTCGCTCTGCGATGTTGTGTCGCCACAATATTCATTGGCGGTCAAATGCGCAAAGGATCTTGCTGCCGGCGGCGTGTTAATTGCGGCTTGCGCAGCAGCGGCAACCGGTGTCATAACCTTCTGGCCCTATTTGGGAGATGGCCTATAAGTTTCCGTCGGTGGCCCTGCTCTTGGAGTTAGCCTGAGTTGGTTGCGGAGGTGGCTTGCCGGGTGATTGCGCTGTGCGTGACGCGCCCGCCTTTAAAGACTTGAATCACAGATGGAGCTTATGTGGATCAGATTTCGACAGGATTCAAACAAGCCGCGTAGCAACCTGCTTATTTGGTGGGAGTTTTGCTTTCTAAACCTCAAAAAATAAAGGACACCGAAGTGTCCTTTTCTGAATGTGCAGACCGGGCGGGTAGTTATTAACTACGCACGGACTCGTAACTATTTATTTCAGCTTGATTTCTTTGTATTCCACGTGCTTGCGTGCCTTGGGATCAAATTTCATGATCAGCATCTTGTCGGGCGTGGTTTTCTTGTTTTTGGTGGTCGTATAGAAATGACCCGTGCCGGCAGTCGATTCCAGCTTGATTTTTTCGCGTGCGCCTTTAGCCATGATGCTTCTCCTTAGACTTCAC
>NZ_JBFUCA010000360.1:0-4414 GCF_056405475.1 Polaromonas sp. P1_G4 | reverse complement strand
AGTTGGAGGCGTATGGATGATGAGCGTCATTGTGCGGTGAAATCCTGCCCTTGGCTCTGGCGCAGAAGGTGCGGAAACCTCGGAAGCAGAAAATCGACCCAAAGAGCCAGGTCAGCCACCGCGTAATACGGCAGCCAGACATCGACATCCGGCTTCCATGCGTCAGGATTCACTTTCTGAAGATCAGCGATTCTCTTGCGCCACATCTCGCCCTGATAGCCCGGAAGTTTTGCCCATTCGTGTACTGGATCCGATGCCGCGGGCTCTGGAATGCGTTTCGACAGCTCCGCTGCGATGGAAAAGCCGAGCTCTATATCAGCTGCACTCAGGGTACGCAGCACGCGGGCATTTGGCCCACTGCAGAGTGACGATTCCGCAGACTCCTGATGAACCAGATTCAGTGTGAATGAACTTCCCGAGAGTTGGCCTCCCCAGGAACTGACCTGAAACCACAGACACCAATAACCCGGCCCGGCAGGTCGAATAAACGCACAGGAGTAACCGGGCCGCCGCTTCCAGCCGTTGGCCGTAAACCACGGACTGAGCGCGCGCTTCAGCGCAGCGTGTACGACCTTACTTGTTGCATAAATGGTCATCATGACGCCTGACGTTTGAGATGAGAGCCAGGTGGCATCAGGAGAGCCATTGAATGGCCAGCATCACAAAGAGCAATAACCAGACCGTTGAGCTCAACACAGCTGTAAGCCAGTTTGTCCATTTAATGCTCCCCGGGTACATGCGGCCCAGAACGACAGGGCTTGACGCTGCGTCGTAGAGCGACCAGCCACCTATGGCGGTAAAAACGGCCAGGCCCCACAGGCTTCCTTTTGATGCCGAACTGAAAGAAACCGCCGCAATGGTTGTGGCCAGGGCGAACCAGACAACGCTGATCCAGAGGAATCCTCTGGCCATGTCACCTTTTTCCGCCGGCGCCATCGAAGGCTCGACTGTCTCTACAGCTGCGAGCAATTCCGGCAAGGGTTGCCTGGAACGTAGCGACGCAAGAAGCAATACAGCCTGAACGCCAGACCACGCGAGAAAAATGAACAGGGCTTGAGTTGTTGATGGCATATGCGAAGAACTTAAGGTTTGTGTACCCACCCGAAGCAAGGCTCAGGCCTGTGATGCGAGCAGACCGAGGTCATTAGAGAAAAAACTTGAAGCGCGTTAAAGCTCATCTTCTTCCCATACCGCAGGGTCATCGGCCCATTCCAGCAGTAACCCGGCCCTCGATGCAAGCATGGGGGCGAGCTCTTCCATGTTCTCTCCCGTACCAATGACCAACGTTGGGTGCCGCTCTCCACGCGCCATGCATCGAGCCGCGTCCTGCCAGAGAGAAGCGATGGCATGCACCGCCTCCCGCGGAGTTCCAGCCTTGCTTGAGGAAACATAGTCGTTCGGCATATCGCCAGAGATAGCCCACCAGCCCACTGAACCAGGGCTCTCAAGGCTTTCGACGGTCCAAATTGAGACATAGGGGGCAAGGTGCCACGCAGGCTCTAAGCCGATTCGGCCATGCACCAAGCCTTCGCGTTGCAAGTATTCGGATACTTCAGCACGGCGCTCTGCACACCACTGGGCTTCAACTTCGGGGTTGTCGTAATCGGGCATTGTTAGGGCCTAACATTTGAGCTGAGTGGACTGTAGCAGCAGGCCGCGCGGAACCGGAACTAACAGCGCGGTGTCACGTGGCCTGCTGTTGCGGTCCGCTCAGATGATGGGTTACTCCCGGCGAGATACCCTAAGGTTGCAGGAACGCTTGCTCCCAGCGGGAACCAATGCGGGAATAGGTCGTGCGCGCATGCAGGCGGCTCTCTTTGAACTCCAGGAACTCAATGTGCTCCGCCTGGAGCCTGAATCCGCCCCAGTTCGCGGGGCGAGGGATTGGCTTGCCATCGTACGCAGCCACGGCGCGTCCGTATTGATCCGAAAGCGACTCGAGGCTTGCGAGCGGGCGGCTCTGCTGAAATGTCGCTGTGGCAATTTGGGCATCCCGCAGACGGCCAGCCCAATGTACTTCGGCCTCCTGTTCCGGTATTACCGTACAAACGCCTTTGATGCGTACTTGCGTGGCGATATGCTCCCACCACAGCGTAATGCCGGTCTTGGGGTTGCGAGCGATGTCCAGGGCCTTGCCAGAGTCCAAATGCGTGCAAAAGACGAAACCCGTCTCTTCCGCTTCCTTCAAATCGACAAATCGCGAACTAGGGTATCCATCCGCATCGATGGTGGAAACACAAACAGYGTTCCTGTGTTTGGACGACCCACGRCTCCTGGCGTCGAGCCATACAGTTTTGAAACGCTCAATGGGACTGCGCATATTTTCTCTTGACGTCTAAGGTTTGAGATGAGCGGCTCGACCCGGCATGCCGGGGTGCGCCCTCTTGATGGAAGGGTCAGGCATTGATGCGGCCACCTTGGCACTCACTGCACTGGCATCCATCGCTCAGCGGTCCATTTGAGTACGGTGGTTGGCGAAAGAGGATTGGATGATTTTGCAGCGGTGTCTTTGGAGAGCGCCCGAAGCGCATCTATTGCTGACGGAGTGGATTCCGATATGTACAAGACCATATCCGTTGTTGGCAGAGCTATAACAAGGAGACCTTGCTGAGCATTTGCAAGAGATGCCCACTGAGAAAGAATGGCGACGCGGCCGACCTCATACACACTACCTGGAATAGCTCCAATCTGCCCGTTTCCGACGGGCTTCGCACTGTCAGCGAGAGGTTTCAGTGTGGCTTGCAGATTCTCACCACCAAGTTCAAATAGCTGATTCTGTGATATGTTGAGCTTTCTCAGGTCGCGATCATCAAGCGGTCTCACCGCGCGCGGCGTATCGAGCACGGCTACCGATACCAGCCCTTCAACGAGTGGTTTCGCCTGAAGCGTCGGGCCATCACTACCCAAAGATTCCTGCGCTCGCTTGATATATTCGCTTGACCGGACAACGAGGCGCACTGAGCTTTTATCTACCGGCGCATTCTGTTGTTTTAGCACTTGCGCCACACCCTTGGCATACCGGTCGATTTCGGATACGCAACCAGAATTATTAGAGCGGCAAAAACCGAAAACCCTCTCTAGATTGGCCTGCGAGGCGCCAACCGACAATGTAAGTGGCCCCTTTATTGAGACAGGCGTGTCGCCAACCTCGCGCCGTACTGCTTGTGCGGCAAATTCAGTAAATGTCTGTTCCTCCATTGGTATGGCTTGGGCTGCGGCTTCAACTGAGAAGAAGGCCAACAAACTTGCCGATACTGCACATGCTTTGTTCAAAACTAGCTCCCTTGCAAATTGATGACGCTGAAAGACGCCGAAAGTTCGACGTGAGCTGTCAGGCTGTAGAGCGAAGGCAATATGCCGTCAAGAAAATTGAACACTTGGTCACGGCGCGGTTCATCCCGCAACATCGGCGCCTGACTTTACAAACAAGCCGGCAGCGCCGCTGGCCGTCATGAACGCAAAGATTGGCCAGAGTACTCCCTGGCCTGCAGATTCAGAAACGATAAGCGCGAGGCCGGCGGCACTTACGCCCAGGCCAATGCATAAAACGAAGCCGTATCGCCGCATTCTGAAGACACCGATGGAGGCGATGAGGCAGCCCACTCCGAACGCGACGATGGCAGATAGCATTCCAAAGAACATGGGTGAGTTGGGTTCGGCCTGGATGATAGCCGCGCTCCCGACAAGGACCAGCAGTACTCCAGAGAGTGCCAGGAGTGCTGCGAATAGCTTTGCAAGCATGAGGTAGGGAAGAAGGAGCCTAACGTGAAGATGACCGGACCACCAAAACCCGGGGCGAAGCCGCCTCCTGCTGTTGTGGATCCGTGTCGATTGACATGTTATGCATAAGTCACCATAAGTCACTTCTCCTCTCGTTTCGGCTTTAGCGCCCAACCCGTCGCAATCAGGATGAGGCCAAATGCCAGCAAACCCCACGCGAGCATACTCGACTCCCTCGTGGGAACGACACGCATGTAGCGCGGAGTCGAAGCGCCAGACCAGAGAACTTGAAACCAAAGAGAAAGGTCAAATGGCAACAGGTCGCCAACCCTCAAAAGCAGCAGTAAAGCAATGACTACGACAGAGTAGCCAACGCACCGAAGCCAGGTCGAAGCTCTCATGCCATTTCGGTTCGCATGCCTGCGCTGCGGATCGATGCTGGACAACGTTGGAGCTGACCGGACGGCAATACTCGCGGCGAATCGGCCTTCTGCAGCTGTGGGTCGGCATCGAGCGACATGTTGGATTTCGCCGTCACTGCCCTGCCTCCTGACTGAAATGCGGACGAACCAATATAGAAATAACTTGAGCGATAGTCCAAGCCGCCGCATACGCAACGCACGTCAACATGAACACCGGAGCCAACTCGAAGGACATGAACAATGCACCGGCTGTAGCGGCGGCGAGTGCACCC
>NZ_JBFUCA010000359.1:0-4420 GCF_056405475.1 Polaromonas sp. P1_G4 | reverse complement strand
CATCTGTTGCTACAGATGTGACGGTGTATTTGTAAGCAAAAAGTGCCGCCTGCGCTTTGCGGATGGGCGCAAGCAGCTATCAACTCAATAGCGCTCATCAAGAAATCGCTGACACAAAAAAAGCCCGCCATGACATCCATGGCGGGCTGGTTCGGCTGGATACGACTGGCTTACTTGCTCAGGCATTCTTTCATGAACGCTTTGCGTTCGTCGCCTTTTTTGCCCTTGGCGTCGACGTTGCAGGTTTTCATTTTGGTTTGCTGTGCGGTTTTGGCTGGAGCGTCCGCGGCGTGCGCCACCGGAGACAAGGCCATCGAGACGGCAAAAACGGCGGCGATCAGGGATAACAGCTTTTTCATGGTGGCTCCATTGGGTTGGGGAATCAGGTTTGAGTTCCGGCTGGAATTCCAACACATAACGCCGCGCCGGGCAAATTCGATGACCGGGTATCTGAGGGGTCCGAACGGCAGATGGCTTAACCGTAAAATCAGCCCATGCTCTCGATTAAAAAAGACCTGCTCGCGGCCCTGGCTGCGGGGCTGGAAGACCTTTCCCCCGGCGCAGGCGACAAAGCTGCCTTTGAATCCCCCAAGGTGGCGGCCCACGGCGACTTCGCCTGCACGGCCGCCATGCAGCTGGCCAAGCCGCTCAAGCTCAATCCACGCCAGCTGGCGGAAGACCTGCGTGCCATTTTGCTGAAGGCTCCGGCCTTCGAGCGCTGGGTGGACGCGATCGAGATCGCCGGGCCGGGCTTTATCAACATCCGCCTGAAGCCCGCCGCCAAGCAGGAGACCGTGCGCGAAGTGCTGGCCGCCGGCGCGCAGTTCGGCGTACAGCCCGCCGACCCGGCGCGCAAGATGATCGTGGAGTTCGTCTCGGCCAACCCGACCGGCCCTCTGCATGTGGGCCATGGGCGGCAGGCCGCGCTGGGCGATGCGATCTGCAACCTGTTCGCCACTCAGGGCGCGAAAGTCTGGCGCGAGTTCTATTACAACGACGCAGGCGTGCAGATCCAGACCCTGGCCACCAGCACGCAGGCGCGCGCCAAAGGCATCAAGCCCGGTGACGCCGGCTGGCCCGAGTCGGCCTACAACGGCGATTACATCGCCGACATCGCGGCCGACTTTCTGGCCAAAAAGACCGTCAAGTCGGACGACCGCGAATACACCGCCTCGGGCGATGTCGACGACATCGATTCGATCCGCCAGTTCGCCGTGGCCTACCTGCGCCACGAGCAGGACCTGGATCTCAAGGCTTTCTCGGTCAGGTTCGACAACTACTACCTTGAGTCCAGCCTGTACAGCTCGGGCCGTGTCGATAGCGCCGTGGCCAGACTGAAAGACGCCGGTAAGACCTACGAGCAGGACGGCGCGCTGTGGCTGAAGTCGACCGACTACGGCGACGACAAAGACCGCGTGATGAAAAAGAGCGACGGCAGCTACACCTACTTCGTCCCCGACGTGGCCTACCACCTGGCCAAGTGGGAGCGCGGCTTCGGCAAGGCCATCAACATCCAGGGCATGGACCACCACGGCACCATTGCCCGCGTGCGCGCCGGGCTGCAGGCCGCCGGCGAAGGCATTCCCCAGGGCTACCCCGATTACGTCCTGCACACCATGGTGCGCGTGGTGCGCAACGGCGAAGAGGTCAAGATTTCCAAGCGCGCCGGAAGCTACGTCACCCTGCGCGACCTGATCGAATGGACCAGCGCCGACGCCGTGCGCTTCTTTTTGCTCAGTCGCAAGCCGGACACGGAGTTCCTGTTCGATATTGACCTGGCGCTGGCACAGAGCAATGACAATCCGGTGTATTACGTGCAGATGGCGCACGCGCGCATCTGCTCCATCCTCACCATCTGGGCCGGCCAGGGCGGCGACGAAGCGAAGCTGAAATCCGTGGACCTGTCGGCACTCGACAGCCCGCAGGCCCAGGCACTCATGCTGCTGCTCGCCAAGTACCCTGACATGCTTGCCAATGCGGCCGCCGGCCTGGCACCGCACGATGTAGCTTTTTACCTGCGCGAGCTGGCGGCGAGCTATCACAGCTATTACGATGCCGAGCGCATCCTGGTAGACGACGAGGCCGTCAAGCAGGCACGCCTGGCGCTGGTCGCCGCGACTGCGCAGGTGTTGCACAATGGCCTCGCAGTGCTGGGCGTGAGCGCCCCGCGCAAGATGTAACCAGTAGCGAAAACCATGCGAATTTCAGGACAAGGCAATGAACGTGGGCAAGGTATGAATACACAACGAGGCGGAACCCTGCTGGGGTTGATCATTGGCGCGCTGATCGGCCTGGGCGCGGCGCTGGCGGTGGCGGTTTACATCACCAAGGTGCCGGTTCCTTTCATGAACAAGAGCCAGGCACGCAACCCCGACAGCGACGCTGTTGAAGCCAAGAAAAACAAGGACTGGAACCCGAACGCCCCGCTGGCCGGCAAGAACCAGCCCAAGCCGCCGCCTCCGGCAGCGGTTGAAGTGCCTGGTGTTCCGGTACCCGACCCCTCCGCCGGGCCCGCCCCCAGGGCCGCCGCTTCGGCGCCGACCAAGGTGGCCAAGCCGGCACCTGCCGATCCGCTGGGCGATCTGGCAAAGGCAAAGGTCGAAGGCCTGTCGTCCGGTCCGGGAGCGGATCCCTTCAGCTATTTCATTCAGGCCGGTGCCTTTCGCACGCCGGAAGATGCGGAACAGCAACGCGCCAAGCTGTTGCTGCTGGGCATGCAGGCCAAAGTGTCGGAACGCGAGCAGGCGGG
This sequence comes from Polaromonas sp. P1_G4, assembly GCF_056405475.1. Classification (NCBI taxonomy): domain Bacteria; kingdom Pseudomonadati; phylum Pseudomonadota; class Betaproteobacteria; order Burkholderiales; family Comamonadaceae; genus Polaromonas; species Polaromonas sp. P1_G4. The sequence continues at coordinate 1,671 of NZ_JBFUCA010000359.1, read as the reverse complement.
CCGCACCGTGTACCGCGTGCGCCTTGGCCCTTTCGACAAGAAGGAAGATGCCGACAAGGCCAAGGAGCGCCTGGACAACAATTCCATTGAAACCGCGCTGGTCCGGGTCCAGCGCTGAAGCCCTCGTCCAACGATAGGCTGAACTTTTCACGAGGCTGGTGTACAAACCCCTATACCCCGCGCCACGAGGCATCCGCCAGAGGGGCGGTTTCCGGGCTATTTCCGTCATTCCAGGAGAAAAATCTGATGCAACGCCGTGAGTTTTCGTTTTCAGCCGCCTCGGCAGCAGCCGCCCTCGGCGGCGTCGCCGCCCTGCCCACCCTGGCGCAAGCCCAGGCCAAGGCCTTCAAGGACGGCGAGGATTACCTGACGCTGGACAAGCCGGCGCCGACCGAGACCGCCGCCGGCCGGGTCGAGGTGGTGGAATTCTTCTGGTACAACTGCCCCCATTGCAACGCCTTCGAGCCGCAATTCGAAGCCTGGATGAAGCAGATCCCCAAGGACGTGTCCGTGCGGCGTGTTCCAGTGTCCTTCCGCCCCGATTTCGAACCTCAGCAGCGCCTGTATTACGTGCTTGAGGCCATGGGCAAAATTGAGGAACTTCACAAGAAGGTGTTTGCTACGATCCACGTGGAAAAACAACCGCTCAACACGCCCGAACTGATAGCTGCATGGGCTGAAAAGCAGGGCCTCAACAAGGCCAAATTCGTTGAGTTCTACAACTCCTTTTCGGTCGCCTCCAAGGCGCGCAAGGCCACACAGCTGCAGGATAGCTACAAAGTGGCCGGCGTGCCGTCGCTGGGTATCGCGGGGCGTTATTACACCTCGTCGGACCAGACCCAAACCATGACCCGCGCGCTGCAGGTCACAGATCACCTGATCGCGCAATCCCGCAAGGCCAAATAAAGAAAGCGCCTGCGGCCGTGCGCCGCGCCAAACACTGGCTCACAAAACCCGCCCGATTTCCGGCGGGTTTTTTTATGCCCCTAATATTCCCCGTGCAAGCCATTCCCGGAGCTGGCATGGCTACAATGGCCCAACACCAAGCAGCAAGATTCGTGCCTTATGAAACACCCCATTTTTTCGTTCATCCTGCCGGTCATCCTGGTGCTGGGGGTGGCTTTCCCGGCCAGCGCCGAAAAAGCCGACCGGGACAAGCCCATGAATGCGGAGGCAGATGCCCTGCGTTATGACGACCTGAAGCAAACCAGTGTTTTTACCGGCAATGTGGTGATCACCAAGGGCACGACCATCGTGCGCGGCGAGCGCGTTGACGTCATGCAGGATCCCGAAGGCTACCAGCAGGCGGTGTCCATCGCGGCGCCCGGCAAGCTGGCGTTTTACCGGAAAAAGCGTGACGGCGTAGACGAATACATCGAAGGCGAAGGCGAACGCATTGAATATGACAGCCGTGCAGACCTGGTGAAGTTCATCAAGCGGGCGGTGGTGCGCCGCTACAACGGCGCCACCCTGGTGGACGAAACCACCGGCAGCCTGATTGTTTACGACAACAACACCGACGTCTTCACCGTGGATGGGGGCGCGCAAAATCGTACGGCCAGCAACCCCACAGGACGGGTTCGCGCCATGCTGTCACCCCGCGCGACAGCCTCGGCCCCCGTCGCGGCGCCGCCCGCAGGCCCAGCCCCGGTTCTGCGCCCCAGCACGACG
>NZ_JBFUCA010000358.1:0-4423 GCF_056405475.1 Polaromonas sp. P1_G4 | reverse complement strand
GAGTACCACGTGCTGACCGCACTGGGGACATTGATGGTCCTGGTGCAAAGCGAGACACTGGTCCGCCAGGTGGGCTCGCCGGTCAGCGTGCATCTGGGCGCACAAGGGGTGAGTGTGGTGATGCCCTTTGACTGAACACATCAACACACTGCACGCATTCAATCGGGCCTCGCCGCCCATCCTTCAGGAGATTAACGTGAAAAAGACAGCACTCTTCGCAGCTCCCTTGCTGCTGGCCCTCGGACTTCCGGTGTTTGCCCAGGAAGGGGAGGTCAATATCATCTGCGCCGCCCAGGCGGACTGGTGCAACCTGATGCAAACCACCTTTGGCAAGACCAGCGGCATCAAGGTCAACATGACGCTGAAAGGATCGGGTGAAGCGCTGGCGCAGATCACCGCCGAGCGTGCCAACCCCAAGACCGATCTCTGGTTTGGTGGCACGGGTGACCCGCATATGCTGGCCGCGGAACAGAACCTGACGCTGGAATACAAGTCCCCGTCATTGCCCCAGTTGCATGCCTGGGCGCAAAAACAGGCGGAGCAATCAGGCTTCAAGACCGTCGGCGTTTACTCCGGGCCACTGGGCTTCGGCTACAACACGGAACTTCTGGCCAAAAGAAAACTGCCGGCTCCCAAGGTTTGGGCGGATCTTCTCAAGCCGGAATACAAAGGCGAGATTCTGGTCGCGGACCCCCGTGCCAGCGGAACGGCCTACACCATGATCGCCACGCTGGTGCAAATGATGGGGGAGGAAAAAGCATTCGAGTATCTCTCGGCACTGCATAAAAACGTGAGCACTTATCCACGCTCGGGCGTGGGGCCCATCAAGGCGGTTGCCCGTGGCGAGGCATCGGTTTCCATCAGTTTTGTCCATGACGTCACCGGTGAAAAGGCGCAGGGCTTTCCGGTGGATGCCGTCACGCCCGCCGATGGCACCGGCGTCGAGGTAGGCTCCATGTCCATCATCAAGGGCGCGCGCAATCTGGCGAATGCCAGGAAATTTTACGAATGGGCTCTCACGCCGGGCGCGCAGCAATTTGGTGCCGCAGTCAAGCAGTTCCAGTTGCCCTCCAACAAGGCAACTCCCATGGACCCCCGTGTTCCCGACTTCAAGAAAATCAAGCTGATTGATTACGACTACGCCAAGTACGGGCAAGCGGCGGTTCGCCGGCAACTGATCCTCAACTGGGAACGCAAGGTCTTCAACCAGGCCAAGTGATCTACGCGGCAGCGACGTGACGCTGACAACCTTCAATCTAAAGAGCTGCCGATCCAGCTCGAATCTTTGCCACTATTTTTGCCACTCCCATGCCAGTCCAATTCACTGAACGAACCCAGCGGACGATTTACGTCTGGGTGCTCATCGGCTTAGCCGCTTACCTGGCGCTGCCGTGGTACTACCTGCAAAGTGGCTCGCTGCTCTTTGCCTTGCCCAGGCTTTTTACCGAACCTGTGACGGCCAACGGGCTGACGCAGGCTGCCATGCATGGCCGGGACTGGCTCTGGACCGGCGTGGCCGGTCTGCTGGTGGCGGGATGCGGCGCCTTGATGCCTGCCAGCAGGCGCCAGGGCGCTGTGCTGGTGGCAGGCGCCGTAACCGGCCTGCTGGGTTTGGGTGTGAGCGGTTTCATGATCGGGGCCACGGGGTGGTCGTATGAATGGCTCAATGCGGCTCTGGGCACGCTCCCGCAGGGGCAATTTGGCATCGGCTGGGGCGGTTTTGTGGTCCTGGTCTGTCTTGTCATGCTGCTGGGATCCGGCATCGCGCGTCTGGGCTATTTCCGTGGCGACGTGTTTGTGGCCGCCGCGGTCGTGGGATGCGCGGCACTGCTGTGCCTGTTTGTGGTGTTTCCGGTCGCCAAGTCCTTGTCCGCTGCCTTCTATGCCGAAGACGGAGGCTTTGCCTTGGGGGCCTTGTGGGAGCGGGTCGGTACTGCGCGCGTGTGGGGTGTCGGGTGCCTGGGTGGCGGGACCAGTTGCGGCGTGGCGTGGAACACCTTGTACCTGGCGCTGCTGACCGCGGCTGGCACGACCGTGCTGGGAACCATGATCGCGCTCATCGCCGAGCGCAGCGCCGGCAAGCGACTGCAAAAACCACTGAACGCCCTGGCCATGCTGCCCATCATCACGCCACCGTTTGTCGTGGGCCTGGGTTTGATCCTGCTGTTTGGCCGCGCCGGCATCGTCAACCAGTTGATGGAGTGGTCTTTCGGCGTTACGCCCACCCGCTGGTTCTATGGTGTATTTGGCGTCTGGCTCGCGCAGCTGTTTGCTTTCACACCCATTGCCTTCATGATCATGCGTGGCGTGGTGCAGGGCATCAGCCCATCCCTGGAAGAGGCGGCGCAGACCCTCCGCGCAAGCCGGATGAAAACCTTCCTGACCGTCACGCTGCCGCTTCTGGCGCCTGGCCTGGCCAATGCGTTTCTGGTGGGGTTTATCGAAAGCATTTCCGATTTCGGCAACCCCATCATTCTGGGTAGCGGCTATGCAGTCCTTTCAACGGAAATCTTTTTTGCCATTGTGGGTGCGTCACTGGACCAGGGTATGGCCGCGGCCCTGGCCCTGGTGCTGACGACGTTTGCGTTGACGGTCTTCTTCGTGCAGCGGCGCATCCTGGGTAAAACCAGCTTCACCACCGTTTCCGGCAAAGGCGACGCCGGCGTGCCCATGGCACTGCCGACAGGGGTGCGCCGCCTGTGCACCTGGGTCGCAGGCCCCTGGCTCGCCTTCACGATGGTGGTTTATTTCTTCGCCTTCGCGGGTGGGTTCGTCAAAGTCTGGGGGCGCGATTACACGCTAACCCTGATGCACTTCAAAACTGCGTTTGACATGCAATGGGGTGAGCATGGCCTGCTTTGGGCAGGAACTGCCTGGGCGTCCCTGTTCAATACCATCACGCTTTCGGCCATTGCGGCCCCGGTTTGCGCGAGCATCGGCTTGCTGATCGCCTGGTTGCTGGCGCGGACCGAATTCAGGGGCAAGGCCCTGTTTGAATTTTCCGCCTTGTTGACGTTTGCCATTCCCGGCACGGTGCTGGGTGTCAGCTACATCCTGGCTTTCAACGTGCCGCCGGTGGAGCTGACGGGTACCGGCCTGGTCATTGTCCTGTGCTTTGTGTTTCGCAATCTGCCGGTCGGGGTTCGGGCCGGAACGGCATCGTTCAAGCAGCTGGACCGGTCCCTCGACGAAGCCTCTGTCATGCTGCGGGCCAGCAGCCTGACCACCTTGCGCCGCGTGGTGCTGCCTTTGCTCAAGCCGGCCCTTGTTGCCGCACTGGTCTACAGCTTCGTGCGCTCGATGACCACGGTTTCCGCCGTCATTTTTCTGGTGACGGCCGAGTACGAGCTGGCCACCACTTACATCATTGGCAGGGTAGGAACTGGCGACTATGGCGTGGCGCTGGCGTACTGCACTGTGCTGATCGTCCTGATGTCTATGGCCACGGCATTGATCCAGTTCCTTGTTGGCGAACGCAAGCTGGGGCGGCGCACGGTAGGTGCCAACCGGTAGTCCACCGTCAATGACATTCCAGACCGCCTCCTTTTGCGTACAACAAGGATATTTACCAATGACTCAGGCAGGCACTGATTTCAAAAGCATAGCCAGGCGTTATGGCGGATTCAACGTTTCATTGATCAAAGCGTCTTTGAGACAGGAGTAACTGATGACCCTACAAGCCCCGCTCGGTGCATCTGGAACTGACGCACTGATCTTTGACATGGATGGAACCATGATCGACTCCATGCCGTGGCATGCCAGGTCGTGGAGCGAGTTCGCGAGGCGGCACGGCGTCCAGATGGCGCTGGCTGACATCCTCAGGCGCACCACCGGGCGCACCGGCACCGAGTCCATGAACCAGTTATTCCAGCGTGACATTGAACTTTCAGAGGCGCKGCTGCTGGTTGCGGAAAAGGAAGCCATTTATCGAGAACTCTTCGCGCCGGTGTTTGCCGAGGTTGCGGGCTTCAAGGCCTTTGCCGGGCTGGCGATGGCGCGGGGGTTCAAAGTGGGTGTGGGAACTGCGGGTGACCAGCACAACATCGCGTTTGCGATGGCCGGGCTTGCCATGGTGTCCCCGCCTCATGCTGTTGTAGGTGGCGACGAAGGCCTGGCAGGGAAACCCGAGCCCGCCATATTTCTGGAGGCTGCACGACGCATGGAGGTTGCGGCCGCCGCCTGCGTCGTGTTTGAAGATGCGCCCTTTGGCATAGAAGCCGCGCGGCGGGCCGGCATGCGGGCTGTGGCGGTTTGCACCAGCCATAGCGCTGAAGAGCTCTCGGGGCCGCACGTGATTGCCAGCGTGCGCGACTACAACGAACTTATCGCGAGTGATTTTTTGGGAAAGCTCCATGCGGCGGTTGCGTGATGGGCAGAAGCCGTCAGCGGAACAGCTGTCCGCCGGCATCGCTTTCACCTTGCT
>NZ_JBFUCA010000357.1:0-4443 GCF_056405475.1 Polaromonas sp. P1_G4 | reverse complement strand
CTCACTGCGTGTAGCCTGTTCCCCCCTCGAGGGGGCGGCGCCTGCGGCCCGGCAAAGCCGGTTCCGCGGCACCTGCTGGGTTTAAGAGTTCTTTGGTAACCAGTGGGAGCGGTCAGTCCCTCACGTCAGCTACTGGATTGGCGCCGAAATCTGGCCGTGCCAGGAAAGCGAGGATTCGCGCAGCGGCATCTTCGGGCGATGTCAGTACGCCGCCCGTTTTCAAACCTACAAACGACTCACGATCCGGAAAGGCCTTGGGGTCGGCTGCGCGCAGCTGCTCCTGCATGCCTGTGTCGATCACGCCGGGTGCGAGTGAGCAGACTTTGGCGCCATGGGGCTTCAGGGCTTCTTCCAGTGCCAGGCAGCGGGTGAAATGGTCCATGCCGGCTTTGGCGGCGCAGTAAGCCGCTTGCGAAGCCATGGCGCGGCGCCCCAGGCCCGACGAAATATTGAGCACCTTGCGCGGCGCCTGCCAGCCGCCGGTGGCGCGCAGGAAGGCGGCGGTGATTTGCATGGGCGCTTCCAGTCCCACACGCAGCGCCCTTGCCAGGTCTGCTTCGCCAATCTGGTCCAGCGAGCCGATCTGCGGGATCACGCCTGCGTTGTTGATCAGCGTGACGCTGGTCCAGGGTGCCCTGGCATGTGAATCCTTGAGCCAGCTTTCCAGCTTCTCATTCAGTGAGCCGCTGTCCGCCAGGTCATGCGCCCATTGCAGCACCGTAGCGCCGACATGCTGCGCATGTTCTTCCAGCTCGGGCACGGCAGTGCGCGAAATGCCAAGCACCGTGTGGCCGGCGGTGAGCAGCTGGCGTGCCATGGAAAAGCCCATGCCGCGCGAGGCGCCTGTGATCAGGGTGAGGTGGGTGTTTTGTGTCATGGTTGCATGGTAGCGCCGGTACCATGGAACTGCTCGCGGTCTAAAAGTCGGGCTTGCTTTCAAATGCCATCGCCTGCCCGCTGGCCGGATGCGTGAGCTGCAGCGCTGCGGCGTGCAGCAACAGCCGGGGCGCGGCCGCCTGTACCGTTTCAGAGGCGTACAGCGCGTCGCCTAAAATCGGATGGCCCAGCGCTTTTAGATGCACGCGCAATTGATGCGACCGGCCGGTGACAGGTTCGAGTTCTACGCGCGTGGTGTTAGCCGCCGTATCATGCGCCAGCACGCGCCAGCGGGTCTGGCTGGGTTTGCCGCGTTCGGCATCGATGATGCGCAGCGGCCGGCGTGGCCAGTCCACGATGATGGGCAGGTCGATCAGGCCCCAGCCGTCCGGGGCATTCGGATCACTCGATGCGGGCAAGTGGCCGCTTACCACCGCCACGTAGCGCTTGCCAACCTCACGCGTTTCAAACGATCGGCTCAGCGCCCGCTGCATGGCCGCGCCGCGCGCCATCAGCATCAGGCCCGAGGTGGCCTGGTCCAGCCGGTGCACGATCAGGGCGTCTGGAAAGGMGGCCTGCACGCGGGCACTCAGGCAGTCCTGCTTGTCTTCGCCGCGTYCCGGCACTGAGAGCAGTCCTGAAGGCTTGTCCAGCACCAGCAGGAACTCATCGGCGTGTAGCAGCCTCACACCTGGAATGTCGATGACATTACCTGCGGGGTAATTGTTCTGCGGCGGCTCGRCCTTCATGATTCAGTCAACGAAAAGTTTTTAACCAAGGAGAAGACATCATGACTGACGCAGGTGCCATTGCCATTGCATGTGGATTGATCATCGGCCTGGGCGCCATTGGCGCCTGCCTGGGCATAGGGACGATGGGCGGGCGATTTCTGGAAGGTGCCGTGCGCCAGCCCGAATTGATGGAGCCGCTGCAGGTCAAGATGTTCCTGCTGGCCGGCCTGATCGATGCCAACTTCCTGATCGGTGTGGGCATCGCCATGATGCTCTTGTTCGCCAATCCCCTCTAGGGCTGGGGCTTGGCTTTAGGCGGCGGGAAGTTGTGAACCGGCGGGCTGCTGCGTTTGACTTCCCGCAGCATGAAGAGGTAAAGGCTTTCGACTTTCTCGCGCGCCCAGGGCGTCTTGCGCAAAAATTTCAGGCTGGACGCCACGCTGGGGTCGCTGGTAAAACAGCGGATGTTGATGCGCTGGCCCAGCTCTTCCCAGCCGTAGTGGTCAGACAGCGCAGTGACGATCGTTTCCAGCTTGACGCCATGCAGTGGATTGCCCGGCTGTGCTGGAGCGACAGCCAGGACATCTCCGGGCGGGTTTGCAGGCAAGTCGCCAGTGCCGACCATCAAAACCTTATTTGTTCTTCAGTTTGCCGCGCAGCGGAACCTGCGTCACGATGGTCGGGCGCACCGCGTCGGGAGACACCGTCTTGGGTGGCGAGGTGTCCTTCTTCGGCTTCTTGACCATCTTGTTGTTGTTTTGCTGTCCTTTTGCCATGGTTTTCTCCGTTGGGTTGAGTGAGGTTGATAAAAGAATCGCGAGAGGGATGCCGTGATTATCAATGCAACTTGATGCGGGGGCGATAGGTGCGGTCCAGCATTTCMGACAGCGTGATCAGTGCGGTTTTCTTGAAGCCGCCCAGCGCCAGCTGGTGCTGCTTGTGCAGGCCCCAGTACATGAACTTGGCCAGCTGGCCTTCAATGAAGAAGCTGCCCTTGGTGAGACTGCCCATCAGGCTGCCGACGGAAGAGTATTCCGACAGCGACACCAGCGAACCCTGGTCCTTGAAGACGAAGGGCGCTACCGGCTTGCCGGCGATCAGGTCGGAGAGTGAGCGTGTCAGGTACATGGCCTGCTGGTAGGCGGCCTGGGCTCGCGGTGGTACCCAGGTGCCGTCGGGTTGCTGGCATGCCGCACAGTCGCCAAAGGCATAGATGTTTGCGTCGCCCGTGCTTTGCAGGTTTCCGTTCACCACCAGCTGGTTGAGCCTGTTGGTTTCCAGCGGGTTGCCATCGCCCAGGGTCCGCAGAAAGTCGGAGGCTTTTACGCCGGCGGCCCACACCGTGATGCTCGATGAAATGACCTTGCCGCTGGCCATCTTCAGGCTGTCGGCCGTGACTTCCACCACTTTTTCATTGGTGTGCACTTCGATGGCCAGCTTGCGCAGCTCGCGCATGGCCGATTCGCTCAGTCGCTCGGGCAACTGGGCCAGCAGGCGCGGCGCGGCTTCGACGAGAATGATCTGCAGGTCTTTTTCGGGGTGGATGTGGTCAAAGCCGTAGTTGGCCAGCACCCGCGCTGCGGCGTGCAGCTCGGCGGCCAGCTCCACCCCGGTGGCGCCGCCGCCCACGATCGCCACCGTCAGACGACCGCTGCCGGCCACGCGCGGCACGGTTTGCGCGCGAATGCAGGCGTTGATGAGGCGGTCGTTAAAGCGCTTGGCGGCCTGCGGGCTGTCGAGCTTGATGGTGTGTTCGGCCGCACCGGGCGTGCCGAAGTCGTTGGTCTGGCTGCCCACGGCAATCACCAKCGTGTCGTAGGCCAGTTGCTGGGCCGGTGTGATCTCGCGGCCGGCTTCGTCATGGCTGGCGGCCAGCTGCAGGGTTTTGTTCTGGCGGTCCACGCCGGTCAGGCTGCCCAGACGGAACTTGAAGTGGTTCCAGCGGGCCTGCGCGAGGTATTCAATTTCTTCGGCGTGGGTGTCAAAACTGCCGGCGGCCAGCTGGTGCAGCAGCGGTTTCCAGACGTGGGTGCGGGCGGCGTCGACCAGGGTGACCTCGGCCAGGCCCTTTTTGCCCAGGCGTTTGCCCAGTTGCGTGGCCAGCGCCAGCCCTCCGGCGCCTCCGCCCACTATGACGATGCGGTGCATAACTTCTTCCTCCTGGTGCCAGGGTGGCCCTGTTATGTCGCCATGTTAACTGCCTGTTTCGCCTAAAACGGTCTCCCACTTAAAGCCAATGGCCTAATTTTCAGGCCAGCAGGCGGGCTTATCGGGCTTGTTTTCCGGTTTGGGTAAAAATGGTCCCGCTCCGGGGAGAGCCCTCATGCCTGTGGATGAGTCAATGCACTAATTCTGGATTTAGCTATACAGGACGTGCGCAAGCAGCTATTAAATCAATAGCATTGCAACCGCCGAAGCGTCCCCTCAAGAGTAGCCCCGTGCCACACCTGGCGGGTACGGCGCTGTTAAGCTTCGGGCCGCATGCCGACACACTCATTCAAGGAACTCACCCGCCAGCGCGCCTACATGCGCATGTGGTTCGCCCGGATTTTTGCCACCACAGGCAACCAGATGCTGATGGTCGCCGTGGGCTGGCAGATGTACGAACTGACCGGTAACGCCTGGGACCTCGGGCTGGTGGGGCTGTACCAGTTTGTTCCGGCCTTGCTGCTGACGCTGGTGGCCGGACACGTCGCCGACCGATTTCACCGTGGGCGCATCATCGCGGCCTGCCTGGTCACGCAGGCCACGGTGGCGATGATCCTGGTGGCGGCCACACAGGGCTGGCAAATTGGGGGAATGCACCACAGCTGGGCTTCGCGCGAGTTGTTGCTGG
>NZ_JBFUCA010000356.1:0-4449 GCF_056405475.1 Polaromonas sp. P1_G4 | reverse complement strand
GGGCTGGACCCGGAGCGCGTGACGTTCTATCGCCAGTCCGACATCCCGGAAATCCCTGAACTCACCTGGCTGCTGACCTGCGTCACAGGCAAGGGCGTACTCAACCGTGCCCATGCCTACAAGGCCTCTGTCGACAAGAACGAGGCAGYCGGCAACGACCCTGATGCCGACGTCACCGCCGGCCTCTTCATGTACCCGGTGCTGATGGGCGCGGACATCCTGCTGTTCAAGACGCACAAGGTGCCGGTGGGGCGCGACCAGATCCAGCACATCGAAATGGCGCGCGACATGGCGCAGCGCTACAACCACCTGTACGGTGAGCACCTGGTGCTGCCCGAAGCGGTGATTGAAGAGTCCGTCGCGCTGCTGCCCGGACTGGACGGTCGCAAGATGAGCAAGAGCTACGACAACACGATTCCGCTTTTCACCCCACGCGAGCAGATGCGCAAGCTGATCGCCGGCATCCTCACCGATTCACGCGCACCGGGCGAACCCAAGGAAGTCGAGGGCTCGGCGCTGTTCCAGATTTACCAGGCCTTTGCGAGCGCGGACGAAACCCAGGCCCTGCGCAAGGCCTATGCCGAAGGCATTGCCTGGGGCGATGCCAAACAGTTGCTGTTCGAGCGCATTGACCGTGAAGTAGTGCCCATGCGCGAGCGATACCACGACCTCATCAGCGACCCGGCAAAGATCGAGGCGACCTTGCAGGCGGGTGCGCAGAAGGCGCGCGCGGAGGCCACGCCTTTCATGGGCGAGTTGCGTCGCGCCGTTGGTTTGCGCAACCTCGCGATAAAGCCGGCTGGCACGTCGAAAGGGAAGTCAGTCAAAAGTGTTGCTCCGGCCTTCAAGCAATACCGTGAGAAGGACGGCCAGTTCTATTTCAAGCTGCAGGATGCCGACGCCAAGGTGCTGCTGCAGAGCCATGGCTTTGAATCTCCCCGGGAAGCCGCGCTGATAATTTCCACCCTGCAGAACGAAGGGACCGGTGCGCTTGCTGCACTGCAAGATAAGCTTCAAATCTTGCCCGGTATCGAGGCAGCCGAGGTCGAAACAGCGCTACGTTTTTTTGCACCTGTAACTCCCTGAGTTGCGGGATTAAGCAATTTGGGCCAGGGGCTTTGGCCGTGCGCGGTGGCCTTCGACAGAATCACATTGGTACGAAAGACTTATTCATTGTTGTTTTAGGGTATTACCACCCTGAAAAAATACCGCAATTTCAAGTTTATTAGTGCCCCAAAGTTGACATTCACCAGTTATGCTCGATAGCTGACAGGAACGATACTTCAGACGTGAACTAATGAGTATTTTTGTAATAGATGACCATCCGCTGATGCGCGAAGCGGTTGTCATGTTGATTCGCCGCCTTAGCAGCAAGGCCACTGTGACCGAGCTGGACCGGCTCGCCGCGGTAATGCCTGCCGTGCAGCAACACGGTGTCCCCGAACTCATCTGCCTCGACTTGAGGTTGCCTGACACCAATGGTGTTTCGGGCGTGCGTGAGCTCAAACACCAATTCCCCAACGTGCCCCTGGTGGTGCTGTCGGCCGCGCCGGCCCAGGACTACGAGGACCTGTCCATTGAGGCAGGTGCCGATGCCTACATCCAGAAGTCTGCGGGGGCCACCGAGATATCGAACGTCCTGCGCGTCTTCCTGAGTGAAGAACTCGACCCGGAGCCATCCACCCCAACGGAAAAACTGTCCAAGCGGCAAAAGCAGTTGCTGGTCATGCTCGACAAAGGCATGAGCAACCGCGACATCGCCGAAGAGCTGCAGATCAGCGAGCACACAGTGAAAGTGCATTTGTGGCGGCTGTTCCGGCGCCTGAATGTCAAGAGCCGCTCACAGGCCAGCCACCTGGCGCGCACCCAGGGCTTGCTCTAGCAAGACCGGGCAACACCGGGCCGGGTCACTGGCCTGGCGTGCGCAACTCCACCCAGAAGACACTGCCACGCCCGCTCCTGGAGGCAAGCCTCACAGGATGCCCAAGCGCCTCGCTCAGGCGCGAAACGATGGCCAGGCCCAACCCAAAGCCTTCTTCGGTACCCTGCAGGGGAATCCGGTAGAACTCCTGAAAGATCGCCTTCTGGTGTTCTTTCGCGATGCCCACACCGGTGTCCCATATCTCGATGCATGGCACTCCGCGCCGCCGGCGCACAGCCAGCAGCACACCGCCTCGATGCGTGTTGCGCAGCGCGTTCGACAGCAGGTTGCCGACCAGCCGCTGAAGCAGCACTGGGTCAGACCTTACCTGTCCCACTGCAGGGCGAATCCTGAGGCGCAGGTTGCGCTCCCGCGCGAAGGGTGCGTATTGCGCCTCCAGATCCTGCACCAGCCCCGCCAGGTCTACGGCCTGCAGGTTGACCCGCAGCGGACTGGACTCCAGCCCCGCCAGGTCGAAGAGGGAGTTGAACAGGTCGTTGACCGCCTTGGTGGACCGGACGATCTTGGGCGCTATCTGCGCCACGAATTCTGGCTCGGCAGCCAGCCAGCCGGCGTACAGGTCCAGGGCATGCACCGGCTGACGCAGGTCATGCGCGGCGCTGGCGATAAAACGGTTCTTGATCTCGATGGCCTCAAGGGCGGCACGGCTTTTTTCAGTCAACGATCTGATCAGTTCGGAGTTGTCGTACTGCAGTTCGAGGTTGGCACGCTGCACCTGGTGAAAGCGCTGGCCCGACACGCGAATGACCACCCAGTAAATGACGATCAGCACCACCATGCCCCAGGTATTGAACGTGGAAGAAATTCCTCTTTCCAGCATCAGCTGGTAGAAAAATACCGTCAGGGTGGAAATGCCCAGGCCGTTCACATAGCCTTTGAAGCAGGGAAGCCAGGAGGAAAAGGTGCCCACCGCAAACCCGGCCATTCCGACCAGGACGATCATGCCGAGGAACTGGTCATACACGGGCGCTTTGAGGAAGTACACAAACATCGACGCACCCCAGACCATGGCACTCATGGGCCACGTCCACGTGTAGCGCGCCATGAATGCGCGCAACGCAGGGCCGCTGACGCCCAGCAGCGAACGCTGGTAAATGCYGATGACGCGATACCGCACCAGGGTCACCAGCGTCGCCGCCGTTGCCCAGATGCCCAGACTGAGCAGGTCTACATGGCGGTAGAGAATCACCACCATGGACACGATCAGGACCAGTGCAGAATGCAGGGCCGGGCGGGCATACCGCATGAAGATGTGGATCAACCGCATTTCCACCCAATCCTCGCGCGAGATATCTGGCGCGCCCTGGATAGGCCGGATCGCTGTGGGGTGGTCCATGGAATGCGAGTTTACGTTGCATCCGGGGCCGCAATGCCATCCGCGGCGCACGCCTGTTGCGTTGCGGTCTAGGGACTTACGCTCAGTTAAAAGTCACGCCGGCCCAGCGCACGCGGCCAAGCACGGCAAAATCCCGGTCTRTACTTTCGTAGCCCTGGATGTCAAACGGTTCATACGCCGGGTTGTAGCTGCTGACGCGCAATATCTTGCCGGGCAGGCGCTGCAGTTTTTTGACCAGCAAGGCGCCGTCAAGCCGTACCATGTGCACGCCCTCCGTCAGGGCATCGCGATCCCGCAAGTCAGTCAGCACTGCGTCCCTGGAATGCAGCCACGGCTCCATCGAGGCGCCCGCCACCGTGGACATGACAATGTCGTTATGGTCAATGCCCAGGTCATACCGGATGAACTGCACATCAAAGGGTCGCATCGCCACGACCGACCCAAGGTCGTTGAATACATCCCGGCCCGGCGAAGCGCGGAGGTCAAACAGGGGCGCATAGACAAACGTGCCGGTCTCGACCGCGCGCACGTCGCGCGCCACTGCCGCAGCAGCCCGGGTTTCGTCTGGAGCTTCCCGGCCCAGTAGTTGCCCAGGCGTCAACCGGTATTCCCTGGCGAGTACTTCCAGCTCGAACGCATCCGGCAGGCTGTCGCCACGCTCTATGTTCCAGATGGTGTTGCGGTGAACCCCGACCGTGGCCGCAACCTCATTGATTTCCCTTGTACCCCGGGCCATGCGGCAGCGCTGGCCAAACTGGCGCATGAAAACCGACCTGGCTTCGGTTCGCACAGACCTGGCACCCGCCTTGTCGACGGCTGCTGCGGCCTCATGCAGGTACCACGCAATGGGCTCTTCCGCCTTGACCGGCGTTACGGCGGTAAAGGAATAGTGCTGGAGCTTGCCAGATCCCCCCGCCCCTGATGCTGCTTCTTTTGTGTTCATGAACACTATTTTGTTCCCCCCAGCACAAAATGAGCAAACATAACACTCATTTAATTGGTAAAAAATACAATAAAAGTAGCACAAATTGAAACAGGCAGAAAAAAATGTTTGACTTGGCCTGTTTTGTGCTCATAATATTAGATATGAGCACAATTAAATCGACACCCGCACAGGAAGATATGCACCCCGCCGATGTCATTGCTGCCCTCCGCAAACGCGGTACCAGTC
>NZ_JBFUCA010000355.1:0-4463 GCF_056405475.1 Polaromonas sp. P1_G4 | reverse complement strand
CATGGTCGATATCTGGTTCCCGGAAGGAACTTCCTTCGCCGCCAACGAGGCCACGGCTAAACGGGTGGAGGCGCGCCTCATGAAGGAGGAGGGCGTGAGCACGGTCAGCACCTGGATAGGCTCGGGCGTGCCGCGCTTTTATTTGCCGCTGGACCAGGTTTTTCCGCAAACCAACGTCTCGCAGATGATTGTGCTGCCGAAAGACCTGAAGGTGCGCGAGTCGCTGCGCATCAAGCTGCCCGCCCTGCTGGCCACCGAATTCCCCGAAGTGCGCGGTCGGGTCAAGCTGTTGCCCAACGGTCCGCCCGTGCCTTACCCGGTGCAGTTCCGCGTGGTCGGTATTGACCCGCTGGTGCTGCGTGACCGCGCCGATGAGGTCAAGGCGGTGATGCGCGAGAGCGGCAACACGCGCGGTGTGAACGACAACTGGAACGAGTCGGTGAAAGTGCTGCGGCTGGAAGTGGACCAGGCCAAGGCGCGCGCGCTGGGCGTGACCAGCCAGTCGATTGCACAGGCTTCACGCACCATCCTGGCAGGCACCTCAGTCGGCCAGTTCCGTGAGGGTGACAAGCTGATCGACATCGTGCTGCGCCAGCCGCTGGACGAGCGAAACGCAATCACCGACATCGGCAACGCCTACCTGCCTACGGCTTCAGGCAAGTCGATTCCGCTGACGCAGATTGCCAAGCCGGTGTTTACCTGGGAACCGGGCGTGATGTGGCGCGAGAACCGCGACTACGCCATCACGGTGCAAAGTGACATCGTCGAAGGCCTGCAGGGTGCCACGGTGACAYAGGAGTTGATGCCCAAGCTCAAGGCGCTGGAAGCCAAGTGGCTGGACAAGGGCATGGCGGGCTACCGCATCCAGGTGGCCGGCGCGGTGGAGGAAAGCAGCAAGGGATCCTCCTCAATTGTGGCGGGCTTGCCGGTCGCACTGTTTATCGTGCTCACCCTGTTGATGCTGCAACTGCACAGCTTCAGCCGTTCGATCCTCGCCTTTTTGACGGGCTTCATGGGCATCGCAGGTGTGGCCGGAGCTCTGCTGTTGTTGAACCGGCCGTTTGGTTTCGTCGCGCTGCTGGGCGTGATTGCGCTGTTCGGCATGATCATCCGCAACTCGGTGATCCTGATCGACCAGATCGAGCAGGACCGCGCCCGCGGCGTACCCACCTGGGAAGCCATCGTCGAGTCGGCCGTGCGCAGGCTTCGGCCGATTGTGCTGACGGCCGCCGCGGCGGTTTTGGCCATGATCCMGCTGTCGCGCAGCGTGTTCTGGGGGCCTATGGCGGTTGCCATTATGGGCGGCCTGGTGGTGGCGACGGTGCTGACCTTGCTGGCCCTGCCTGCCATGTATGCAGCGTGGTTCCGTGTCAAACGGGAAGATAAGCTGGAAGTTAAGCCACACATGGGCGAAAAGCCACAGCCGGCCTGATTCTCTCTGGCCGTCGGTTCCGGACGAAAAACCGGGCCCGATAACGGCTAAAATAGAGAGTTGACCGATTTCAAGCGGGGATTCGGAGGTTTTTCGGATTCCCGTTTTTATTTCAGGCGCGCGGGTGGCGAAATTGGTAGACGCACCAGGTTTAGGTCCTGACGTCCGCAAGGATGTGCGGGTTCGAGTCCCGCCCCGCGCACCACCCTGAGGCTTGTGGGCGGCCCTGTTGCCCCTCCTTGCTTTCAGTCGTTGCGGCAAACCCCGCAACATGCCAGGTGAAAACCTGTTTTGACTATTTTTGATCTTAGGAACCATCATGGCCGTGACTGTTGAAACCCTTGAAAAGCTCGAGCGCAAAATGACGCTCTCGCTGCCCGTCAACACCATTCAGTCGGAAGTTGATACCCGTCTGAAGAAGCTGGCCCGTACGGTCAAGATGGACGGCTTCCGTCCGGGCAAAGTCCCCATGAACGTGGTGGCCCAGCGCTACGGCTATTCGGTGCACTACGAAGTCATGAACGACAAGGTCGGTGAAGCTTTTGCCGTGGCCGCCAATGAAGCCAAGCTGCGTGTTGCCGGCCAGCCCCGCATCAGCGAAAAAGAGGGCGCGCCTGAGGGCGAACTGGTGTTTGACGCGGTGTTCGAGGTCTACCCTGAAGTCAAGATCGCCGACCTGTCGGGCGCCGAAGTCGAAAAGGTCAGCGCTGAAGTCAGCGACGCCGCCATCGACAAGACGCTGGATATCCTGCGCAAGCAGCGCCGTACCTTTGCCCAGCGCGCAGCCGATGCGCCGGCGCAAGACGGTGACCGCGCCACCATCGACTTCGAAGGCAAGATCGACGGCGAGCCTTTCGCCGGCGGCAAGGCCGAGGACTACCAGTTCCTGATCGGCGACGGGCAAATGCTCAAGGAATTCGAAGACGCCGTGCGCGGCATGAAAAGCGGCGAAAGCAAGACCTTCCCCCTGAACTTCCCCGCCGACTACCACGGTAAAGATGTGGCCGGAAAACAGGCCGATTTCCTCGTGACGGTCAAAAAAATCGAAGCAGCTCACCTGCCCGAAGTCAATGAAGCACTGGCCAAGTCCCTGGGCATCGCTGACTCCACGGTCGAAGGCCTGCGCACCGACATCAAGAAAAACCTCGAGCGCGAAGTCAAGTTCCGCCTGCTGGCCCGTAACAAGAACGCCGTGATGGACGCGTTGGTCGCCAACGCCGAACTCGACCTGCCCAAGTCCAGCGTCCAGGCCGAGCTGGACCGCATGATCGAAGGCGCCCGCGCCGACTTGAAGCAGCGCGGCATCAAGGACGCCGACAAGGCGCCGATTCCCGAAGAAATCTTCCGTCCCCAAGCCGAAAAGCGCGTGCGCCTGGGCCTGGTGGTGGCTGAATTGGTGCGCAGCAATGACCTGCAGGCCAAGCCTGAGCAGCTCAAGGCGCACATCGAAGAGCTGGCCGCCAGCTACGAGAAGCCGCAAGACGTAGTGCGCTGGTACCTGAGCGACAACCGTCGCATGGCCGAAGTCGAGGCTGTTGTGATTGAAAACAACGTGACCGACTTCGTGCTGGGCAAAGCCAAAGTCAGCGAAAAAGCCATCTCCTTTGACGAGCTGATGGGCCAGAACTGATTCTTCAGCGCCTTTGCTGACATTGGGGCTTGTGCTTTGCGGCACAGGCCCCAATTTCTTTGAGCTACGGCACAACAGCTCGCGAATCTGTTGTCAGCCATCGCCGAAACTCCCTGGGGGAGTTTTTGGGTACAGTACAAACATCTCTGGAGAAAACATGATGGTCCGAAACAGTATTTACGGCGGCGCTTATACGGCCCCGCAAGCCGGCGCGCAGGATGCACAAGGCTTGGGCATGGTGCCCATGGTCATCGAGCAATCCGGCCGTGGCGAGCGCTCTTACGACATTTATTCGCGCCTGCTCAAGGAGCGCGTGATTTTCCTGGTGGGGCCGGTCAATGACCAGACGGCCAACCTGGTGGTGGCCCAGCTCCTCTTCCTGGAGAGCGAAAACCCGGACAAGGACATTTCCTTCTACATCAACTCCCCCGGCGGTTCCGTGACGGCCGGCATGGCGATTTACGACACCATGCAATTCATCAAACCCGACGTTTCCACCCTGTGCGTGGGCATGGCGGCCAGCATGGGTGCTTTCCTGCTGTCGGCCGGCACTAAAGGCAAGCGCTTTTCGCTGCCTAATTCCCGCGTCATGATTCACCAACCATCCGGTGGTGCGCAAGGCCAGGCGTCGGACATTGAAATCCATGCCCGCGACATTCTCAAGACGCGGGACCAGCTCAACCGCATCCTGGCGGCCAATACCGGCCAGCCTATCGAAAAGATCGAACGCGATACCGAACGTGACTATTTCATGTTTGCGGAAGACGCCAAAGAGTACGGGCTGGTCGACCAGGTCATTTCCAAGCGGCCCTGAGCGTCGAAAGCTCTTCAGTTGCACTGCAACAACGGCGTTTTCTGTAACAGAAACGCCGTTTTTTTATTGGTTATCATTAGGTAACAGTTCCCCCTTCAGGCTCCTTAAAGGCATCCCCCCAATGGCCGAGAAAAAAGGCTCCTCCAGCGAAAAGACTTTGCACTGCTCCTTCTGCGGTAAAAGTCAGCACGAAGTCAAAAAACTGATCGCTGGCCCTTCGGTTTTTATCTGTGACGAGTGCATCGATCTTTGCAACGAGATCATTCGCGACGAACTCCCCGCTGGTGACGACGTTCGTGAGACGCGCACCGACCTGCCCACGCCCTCAGAGATCAAGGGAACACTGGACGGCTATGTGATTGGCCAGGAACCGGCCAAGCGCACCCGGGCAGTGGCGGTGTACAACCACTACAAGCGGCTGCGCCACAA
Organism: Polaromonas sp. P1_G4; assembly: GCF_056405475.1. Taxonomy (NCBI): domain Bacteria; kingdom Pseudomonadati; phylum Pseudomonadota; class Betaproteobacteria; order Burkholderiales; family Comamonadaceae; genus Polaromonas; species Polaromonas sp. P1_G4. Next base: position 158 of record NZ_JBFUCA010000355.1, on the reverse strand, counting down.
GGAAAAAGCCAAAAAAGACGATGTGGAGCTGACCAAAAGCAATATTTTGCTGATCGGCCCCACAGGTTCCGGCAAGACCCTGCTGGCCCAAACGCTGGCGCGTACGCTGAACGTTCCCTTTGTGATGGCCGACGCTACTACGCTGACCGAAGCAGGTT
>NZ_JBFUCA010000354.1:0-4464 GCF_056405475.1 Polaromonas sp. P1_G4 | reverse complement strand
CTTCATGGCGATGTAGGCATTGGTGTTGGCGGGGTTGCCGACCACCAGCACCTTGACGTTGCGGCTGGCGACTGCGTTGAGCGCTTTGCCCTGGGCCGTGAAGATGGCGCCATTGACAGCCAGCAGCTCGGCACGTTCCATGCCGGGGCCGCGTGGGCGCGAACCGACCAGCAGCGCGTAGTCGGCATCCTTGAAGGCGGTCATCGGGTCGCTGTGGGCTTCCATGCCGACCAGCAGCGGGAACGCGCAGTCGTCGAGTTCCATCATCACGCCCTTGAGCGCTTTCTGCGGGCCTTCAACGGGCACTTCGAGCAATTGAAGAATGACGGGCTGGTCCTTGCCGAGCATTTCGCCGGAAGCAATGCGGAACAACAATGCGTAACCGATTTGGCCTGCTGCACCGGTGACTGCAACGCGGACGGGTTTTTTGCTCATGATAGGAGGACTCCAGGAAGTTGAAATTCGGTTGAATGAGGGATGTAGCGTGAGATGTCTGGCGCGACCCTGGAATATCTGGAAGTGATTACTAACGGGTCTTATGCTTTTACCCGTCAAAATCATCGCAAAACGGCAGGCCGCGCGCTGGCTCAGCCAAAGATTTTACGCTTGAAAAGCAGCGGGCGTCAATTTGTCTTATGTCTTATATAAGATATGATACGGCCAGCCAGAATCCACCCATGAACGCCACTCCCGCCCTACCCGCCGATGATTTTGCAGGTGCCACGCCGGCGTTCAGTCCGCTGTACCAGCAGATCAAGGCCCTGATCCTGCAAAGCCTGCAATCAGGCGAATGGAAACCAGGCGAAGCCATACCTTCCGAGATGGACCTGGCAGCGCGCTACCGCGTCAGCCAGGGCACTGTGCGTAAAGCCATCGACGAGCTGGCCACCGACAACCTGGTGGTGCGCCGCCAGGGCAAGGGCACCTTTGTTGCAACCCACGCCGAGCAACATGTCCAGTTCCGCTTTCTCAAGCTGGTCCCCGACAGTGGCACACCGGGCAGCGAAGGTCCGGCCCAACGCGACATCATCGACTGCCGGCGCGTGCGCGCCAGCGCCGAGATTGCACGCACGCTGGCCTTGCGCACCGGGGACGCCGTGCTGCAGGCCCGACGCGTGCTGAGCTTTGCCGGCACACCCACCATTCTTGAAGACATCTGGCTTCCCGCCGCGCCCTTCAAGGGCCTGACGGCCGAGCGGCTGGCTGACTACCACGGCCCCATGTATGCGCTGTTTGAGACCGAATTCAACGTTCGGATGGTTCGCGCCGAAGAGAAAATACGCGCCGAAGCAGCCACCGACGGGCGCGAGCTGCTATTAAAAGTAGAGCACGGAGCGCCGCTTTTGAGCGTGGAGCGCATCGCCTACACCTACAACGATGCCCCCATGGAGCTGCGCCGCGGCTACTACCGCACCGACACACATCACTATCACAACACCCTGAACTGAACAGCGGCAGCAGGCTCAAGGGAAACAGAAAACCCTGCCAGGCAAACCTGCCGCGGCATGGCCGCGAGAGCCCGGCGGTGCAACCCATAACAACATGACGGACGATGAAGACCCTTCAAGCCATGACACCAACGAAGCGTCAGCAGCGGCATATGCGCGCCGCTGGATTGCCGTCCGGATGGGGTGATTTGTAATCGTCATGTCAGTTACGACGACCTTCGCGCAGCAATTGCGAACTGTCGCGCCCGCAAACGCGCTTTTCCCGACAAAAATTTCCGGCCATCACCCGAAGCAGCCGGGATTGTTGCTGCATTGCAATAGAATTTCGGGTTGAGCCGCTTTGGCAGTTACAAAGCCGTTACTCAAAAACACAGAAAGCCAAGTATGTCCGAATCAGCGACAACCGTAGCGAAGAAGCGGCCCGAGTTCCGCAACATCAACGCCCTGACCGATCTCCACTCCTATCGCCTCCCCCTCGCGGGCATTGTCTCCATCCTTCACCGTATCAGCGGGTTCATCATGTTTTTGCTGATGCCCTTCATCATCTGGATGTTCGACACCTCGATCTCTTCGGAAATCTCCTTCGAGAAATTCAAGGCAGCCTTCAACGTCGGCATGCTGGGCCTTCCCGGCATCATCTGGAAGCTGGTGGCGCTGGCCCTCATCTGGGCTTACCTGCACCACTTCATCGCCGGCCTGCGCCATTTGTGGATGGACGTGAGTCACGCCGCCGTCAGCAAGGAGTTCGGCAAGTCGTCCGCCCTCTTCACGCTGGCTGTGAGCGTAGGCATCTCATTCGTGCTGGCACTCAAGCTTTTCGGCGCGTATTAATCAAGGAGCACAAAAATGGCAGTTAACTACGGCTCCAAACGCATCGTTGTCGGTGCCCACTATGGTTTGCGCGACTGGCTCGCGCAGCGCGTCACGGCCGCCCTGATGGCCCTCTTCACCGTGCTGGTCCTGGCCCAGGTCATCTTCAGCAAAGGCCCCATCGGCTACGACAAGTGGGCCGGCATCTTCTCGTCCCAGTGGATGAAGACGCTGACGTTTGTGGTCATCGTTKCCCTACTGTTGCACGTGTGGGTCGGCATGCGCGACATCTGGATGGACTACATCAAGCCAGCCTCCATCAAACTCGTTTTGAATGTTTTCACGATCGTCTGGCTGGTGGCCTGCGCCGGCTGGGGCATTCAGGTGCTGTGGCGCGTTTAAGCCGCCGCTGACCCCACAGACCCGACAAGAAGACCGACACCCCACAAAATCATGACAGCAACATCCAAACTCCCCAAGCGCAAATTTGACGTCGTCATCGTCGGTGCCGGCGGCTCCGGCATGCGCGCATCGCTGCAGCTGGCGCGCGCCGGCCTCAACGTGGCCGTGCTTTCCAAAGTGTTCCCCACCCGCTCGCACACCGTTGCAGCCCAGGGCGGCATCGGCGCATCGCTCGGCAACATGAGCGAAGACAACTGGCACTACCACTTCTATGACACCGTCAAGGGCTCCGACTGGCTCGGCGACCAGGACGCCATCGAATACATGTGCCGCGAAGCGCCCAAGGTCGTGTACGACCTCGAGCATATGGGCATGCCTTTCGACCGCAACCCCGACGGCACGATTTACCAGCGCCCCTTCGGCGGCCACACCGCCAACTACGGTGAAAAACCCGTGCAGCGCGCCTGCGCCGCGGCCGACCGCACCGGCCACGCCATGCTGCACACGCTGTACCAGCAAAACGTCAAGGAAAAAACCAGCTTTTTCGTCGAGTGGATGGCGCTGGACCTGATCCGCGACTCCGCCGGTGACGTCGTGGGCGTGACCGCCCTCGAAATGGAAACCGGCGACGTCCACATTTTTGAAGCCAAGACCACGCTGTTGGCCACCGGCGGCGCAGGGCGCATTTTTGCCGCGTCAACGAACGCCTTCATCAACACTGGCGACGGCCTGGGCATGGCAGCGCGTGCCGGCATCCCGCTGGAAGACATGGAATTCTGGCAGTTCCACCCGACCGGCGTGGCCGGCGCCGGCGTGCTGCTGACCGAAGGCTGCCGCGGCGAAGGAGCGATTCTGCGCAACAGCAATGGCGAGCGTTTCATGGAGCGTTATGCGCCCACGCTGAAAGACCTCGCGCCGCGCGACTTCGTCTCGCGCTCCATGGACCAGGAAATCAAGGAAGGCCGCGGCTGCGGCCCCAACAAGGACTACATCCTGCTGGACATGACCCATCTGGGCGTGGACGCCATCATGAAGCGCCTGCCCTCGGTGTTCGAGATCGGCCACAACTTCGCCAACGTCGACATCACCAAGGAACCTATTCCCGTGGTGCCCACCATCCACTACCAGATGGGCGGCATCCCGACCAACATCCATGGCCAGGTTGTCACGCAGGACGCCAACAACCAGAGCCAGGTGGTCAACGGCCTGTATGCGGTGGGCGAATGTTCCTGCGTCAGCGTGCACGGTGCCAACCGCCTGGGCACCAACTCGCTGCTCGACCTGCTGGTGTTCGGCAAGGCCGCCGGCAACCACATCGTCGAGTTCGCCAAGACCACCACGCACAAGCCGCTGCCGGCGGATGCCGCCGACAAGACCCTGGCCCGCATCGCGCGCCTGGACAACGCGACCGACGGCGAATACGCGYAAGACGTGGCCAACGACCTGCGCGCCGCCATGCAGCAGCATGCCGGCGTGTTCCGCACACAGGCCATCATGAACGAAGGCGTGACGAAAATTGCCGCGCTGCGTGCCCGCGTCAACAGCATCGGACTGAAGGACAAGTCGAAGATTTTCAACACCGCGCGCATCGAAGCGCTGGAAGTGGAAAACCTGATCGAAGCAGCGCAGGCCACCATCGTGTCCGCCGCGGCCCGCCAGGAAAGCCGCGGTGCGCACTCCGTCGACGATTACGGCGACACGCCCGCGCACCCGAACGGCCGCAACGACACCGACTGGCACAAGCACACGCTCTGGTACAGCGAAGGCAGCCGCCTGGCTTACAAGCCGGTGCAGATGAAACCCC
>NZ_JBFUCA010000353.1:0-4464 GCF_056405475.1 Polaromonas sp. P1_G4 | reverse complement strand
CTGGTGAAGCTGCTGATCCATTAGATTGCTAAAACTTAATTTCGGAAACTCACACCTTGGCTTTGACGGCCACCGATTAGCTGCGATTTTTGCGTTCAGACATATTTCACTCAAGTGAATGGATGCTACCGCTCTAACCGTTGTCATACGCAGTAGCGCCTGCAAACTTCGCGCTAATCAAGCAACAATCCGCGGCTCTTTCGTCAGGCTGTAGCAAGTGAACACCTTGTTCAGCGCCGGCAGGGGCGCGACTTCCATCTCTCCTACAGCCGGCTCCATGATGACCATGGCGACCGTGGCCGACAGGTTGTCGTGGCTGCCGATGCGGGGCGGGCGGCAGACGGAGTAGGGCAGGCCGAAGTTGTCGAAAAACGCGTTCTTTAATTCCTGGCTGCCCAGCTTGTCTTGCTGATTCAGCAGCTTGCGTACGCGCCAGTCGCGGTAGTGGCTGTCGGGTGACTGGGAAATGCCCATGTCCACCAGCTTGCTCAGGGCGACCGGGCTCATCCAGTGGTTGGCGTGCACGATCAGGTTGTCGGCGCCGGGGTAAATTGGAAACGATTCATTGGTGGTGCATTCAAAGTCGATGCCAAAGCCCTGCGACATGCCCAGCATGATGTTGTTGGAGCAGGACTTGGGTGTGGCGGCGACGGCCTTCATGGCCAGCGAGAAAATCTCCTGCTCCAGCACCTTGCGCCGGATCAGCGACAACGGCACACCCAGCTGCTTGAAGTCGCGGTCTGATTCGAGGTAGTTGGCGGTAATGGACACGCCCGCGCTGTTGAAKCCGCTGCGGGCGAGCCCGCCGGCCTCGACAAAGGTCAGGAAGTCGGGGCCGTTGTCGTTGCGCACGCGCAGCACGACGGAGGTCTCGACGCACTCGGCGCGCCAGTCCCAGTTCTGGCCATGCAGCAGGTTGCCGTTGGCCGAACGCTCGGGCAGGATGAGGGCGCCGGTGCAGCCGTCGCCCGGCTCCTGGTCGGCCTGTGTGACCTTCTCGGCGCGGGCCTTGGCCAGCACCTCGGTGCGGGCGTTGATCATCACGATGTCCTGGAAGTCCACGCCTGCGCCCTCGGCGATGCCGCGCATCTCGTCGATGTAGTGGGGTGCGAAGTTGCCGATTTCCTTGGCGAAGAAGTCGATCAAGCGCGCGCGTGCCTGTTCGCTGTAGCCCAGGTTGACCAGCGTCTGGCCGTACAGGCGCGCGCTGCCACGTACCCGGTCGGCGGCCTGCCGCCCGTACTGCAGGCCGCGTTCATGCGGGCTGCCGGAGACGGAGATAAAGGGGAATTGTTTGATGTTTGCCATGCTGGGCTGCCGTAAGAAGTTGCGTGAAGAGAGATGACGACCGCCGCAAGGCGTGCCTGTCCATGCCTTGCGCGCGGGCCTGCGTGCAAGGCGACCGAGAGGTGATGCTGGAATGACTTACTTGGCGGCCAGCTTTGTATTCCAGAGCAGCGGCTTGCCTTCCCACACCGTGAACCCGTTCACGCGCTTGCGCACAGCCCACGAATCGGTCACGTTGTAGAGGATGACCAGCGGCGTCTTGGCGATCATCAACGCGTGCAGCTGGTCAAACAAGGCCTGGCGTTTCTTGGGGTCCGCTTCGGCGAAGCTCTGGTCGATCAGCTTTTGCGCGGCCGGGTCGTCCCACACCTTGCGCGGCTGCTTGGCCTTGTTGCCTGAGAACTGCTCATAGCTCAGGGCCGGGTCCAGGCGCGACGAATAGGTGAAGGAGCTCATCTGGTAGTTGCCGCTGTTGTAACGGTCCAGCTGGGTTGCCCATTCGAGCACCTCGATCTGGGCGTTGATGCCCACGGCCTGCATCATGGCCTGGCTCATCACCGCGACCGAGAAGCTGGGCACGTGCGCGCGCTTGTTGGCCTGGATCACGATGGGCTGGCCCTTGTAGCCGGCTTCCTTCAGCAGCTGCTTGGCCTTGGCCGGGTCGTGGCGGTAGCCTTTTTTCTGGGCCGCTGTGTAGAAGGCCGAAGTGTCCTGGATGGCCGAGTTGTTGACGCGGGCCAGGCCTTCGGACGCGGCCGCGACAAGCTGGTTCATGTCAAGCGAGAGCGCGATGGCCTGGCGGATGCGCTCGTCTTTGAGCAGCGGGTCGTTGGTCTGCATCAGCAGCGTGTTCTTGCCCGCGTCCACTGCGGCGACAACGCTGAGATTTTTATTCGCCTTGAGCTCCTGCACGTCGGACGAGGTGATCTGGCCCGCGTCGATGGCGCCGGACTGCAGGCCGGCCTTGGAGGTCGACATGTCGGGCACGGTCAAAAATTTGACCTGCCCAACCAGCGGCTTCTTGAGGCCGAGGTAGCCGTCGGGCTTGGTGCCGGGGGGCGACTGGTAGTCGGCAAATGCGCTGAGCGTGACGTACTCTCCGCGCTTCCATTCTTCAAACTTGAAGGGGCCGGTGCCGATGGGCTTGTCCCAGCTGCCGTCTTCCTTGACGGACTTTTTGTTCAGGACGGCCGTCATGCCGCAGTCGGTGCGGGCCAGGTTGTCGAGGAACACGGCCGAGGGTTTGTCCAACTGCATGACCACGGTCTGTGCGTCGGGGGCCGTGACAGAAGTCACCTTGACGCCGGAGCGGCCGTCAAATTCGCTGAGGCAGCGCCAGTCGGTCTTGGGTTCCATGTAGCGCTTCCAGCTCCACAGCACGTCGGCCGAAGTCATGGGCTCGCCATTGTGGAACTTCACGTTGGTGCGCAGCTTGAAGATATAGGTCAGGCCGTCGGGGCTGGTGACGATGGAGCGCGCCAGCAGCGGGCCGACGGTGCCGTTCTCGTGGTACGCGACCAGGCCTTCGACGATGTTGAGCACCACACCGTCGGTGGTGTTGTCGCGGTTCACGCCGGGGTTGGTCGAGCGGATGTCTGCCGGCTGCGCGACCACGATTTGTGGGGTCTGGGCCTGGGCCGCGGAACAGGCCGCGAGCATGGCGGCGGCCAGAAATTTCAATCGAAGGGAAAGCATGAAAAGCTCCTTAAAGATCAGACCGGAAGAGGGTGTAAGGGGTTCAGGGCGCCTGCCGGCGTATCGGGTTCGTCAAAGCGCCACTTGAGCTGCATGCCGCCCTGGCCTGTGGGCGTGAGCGCAGGAATCGCGGAGAGCAGCTTGCGTGTATAGGCGTGCTGCGGCTTGTCGAACACCTCGTCGCGGCTGCCCTGCTCGATGATCTGGCCGGCCTGCATCACGATCACGCGGTCGGCCACCTGCTCGACCACGCCGAGGTCGTGGCTGATGAAGAGGCAGGCAAAGCCGTGGCGTTCCTGCAGCTCGGCCAGCAGCGCCAGCACCTGGGCGCGCACGGTGACGTCGAGTGCCGACACCGGCTCGTCGGCAATCACAAAAGCCGGCTCGCGTATCAGCGCGCGGGCAATCGCCACGCGTTGGCGCTGGCCGCCCGAGAGTTCATGCGCATAACGCTGCGCATGCCGGGGCTCCAAACCAACCTCATCGAGCATCTTTGCTACGCGCGCCTGCCGCTCAGCGGATGACAGACCGGGAACCAGCCGCAGCCCTTCACCGACCAGCTGGCCAATGCTCATGCGCGGATTCAATGACGAGTACGGGTCCTGGAACACCATCTGGCAGTTGAGCCGGTAGTCCAGCCAGCCCGCGTCGCCGCGAGCAATCGAACGGCCGCGAAAACGAATGTCGCCTTCGGTCGGCTTGAGCAAGCCGGCAATCGCGCGGCCCAGCGTGGTTTTTCCCGAGCCGGAGCCGCCCACCACTGCGACGATCTCGCGCGGGCGCACCACCAGGTCTATGCCGTGCAGCACGCGCTTGGCGGCGGACTTGGCAAACAGGCGGCGTTTGCCGGGGTAGTCGAAGACGAGGTTGCGCACTTCGATGACGGGCTGTTCGTCGGCAATCGTGCGCGCGGCTTGCCGGCGCGGGATGGCCTCCAGCAGCTTGCGGGTGTAGTCCTGCTTCGGGCCGGCCAGCAAAGCAGCGGTGTCGCCGGCTTCGACGACTTCGCCCTGCTGCATGACGATCATGCGCTGGGTGTAGCGCGCCACCATGGGCAGGTCGTGGCTGATCAGCAGCACGGCGGTGTTGTGTTCGCGCGTGAGGCCAACCATCAACTCCAGCACGTCACGCTGCACCAGCGCGTCCAGGGCAGTAGTCGGTTCGTCGGCGATCAGCAGCGCGGGCTCCAGCAGCATGACAGAGGCCAGCATCATGCGCTGGCGCATGCCGCCTGAAAATTCATGTGGCCATGCGGCGAGCGCGGCCTGCGGGTCGGTGATGCCGACGCGCGCGAGCATGGCCAAAGCCTTGTCGCGGCGCGCGGCCGGCGAGAGCTCGGGCCGGTGCAGCGCCAGGCCTTCGTCAAGCTGCCGGCCAATCGTCATTGACGGATTGAGCGAAGTCATGGGCTCCTGGAACACCATGCCAATGCGCGCGCCGCGCAGCTGGCGCAAACGCGCGTCGCCGGCCGCCGCCATGTCT
>NZ_JBFUCA010000352.1:0-4465 GCF_056405475.1 Polaromonas sp. P1_G4 | reverse complement strand
CTGTCTCCAGCGCCAAAGTCATGATGGAACGCGACACCGGTCGCTCCAAAGGTTTTGGCTTTGTCGAAATGGGCAACGATGCCGAAGCACAAGCTGCAATTTCCGGCATGAACGGCCAGTCGCTCGGCGGCCGCAGCATCACCGTGAATGAAGCACGTCCAATGGAAGCACGTCCTCCACGTAGCGGCGGCTTCGGCGGCGGCGGTGGTGGCGGCTACGGTGGCGGCGGCGACCGTTCCGGTGGCGGCGGCTACGGCGGCGGCGGTGGTCGCGGCGGCTACTAAGCCCTGCAAACCCCGTCAACGGCAGAGATGCCGTTGCCAACCCGCTCTCTCGGCGTTACGTTGAGAACAGCATAAAAGGCTTCGAAACTTCGGTTTTGAAGCCTTTTTCTTTGGGGCTGGGTAATATTTACCTGCGGGCACTTTGCCGGGTGGTCACAACGTTTGCAGTTCGCGTGCACAGGGTGTTTCGTGGCCTAATGCCCCTCTATGAAGGTTCACAAGGTGCACGACGCGACCATCCTTATGTTGGGTGACAGTCCCCCACCGGGCGACTTCGATCTATGCATCTATGAAGCAGAAGACGGCGACGGATGGCAAGGCTTTGTTGCCGGGCGCGCCGGGTCAGCCAGTGCCGAATTTCGGCTTGCAAGTGCCTCGGCTACCTATGAAGCCGCACTGGCCAGCTGGATGGAGTCCAACCGGGGTCACGGCCGGTGACCATCTGGACGGCATCTGGCACGACGGTGATGAGCCTCCGGCAGCATCCCCGGTGTCACAAGCGCTGCCGATCTTGATGGCAAAAAACTTTATGGAACAGGCGGCGACAGGGCCTCGCGAAGACATCTTTCAAGGGCCTGCGTGATGCGCCGGCGGGCACTCATGCCTTTGCGCAGGATGCCGATCTCGCGGTAAAACGTTTTTTCGCCCAGGGAGATTGCGCGCACTCCCGGCGGCATGGGCAGGTAGGCCTCCACCATCGGCACCAGCGCAACCCCCAGGCCTTCGGCGACAAGGTTCATCAGGCCCGTGATCTCGTCAAGCTCGATGGAGTCCTGCACCGCCAGTTTGTTCTCGCGCAGGAACCGGGTCACCAGACGCCCACCGAAAGACGTGCGCTCGTAGCGCAAAAAAGGCTGCGACTGGAGCAATGCGCGCCAGTCCCGCCCTTTGATTTCCTTGCGCACGAGCAACTTGAAGGGTTCGTACATCAAGGTTTGCCAGGTCATTTCCGGCAGGATGCCGAACGGGGGTCGGATCATCACCGCCGCGTCGATCTCAGCACTGTCGAGCTGGTCCATCAGCTTCATGGACACGCCGGGAGCAATGTGGACGAGCAGTTTCGGGTTTTCCTTCCTCAGTGCCGCCAGTGCTCGGGGAAGCACCGAAGACTGAACAGAGGCAATGGCGCCGATCCGCAGGGTGCTGGCAAGCTCGTCATCGGTGCCCGCATCGCCCAGTTTGGAGAACAGCAGAACAATCTCTTCGGCACGCGCGAGCACCCTGGCGCCCGCTTCGTTGAGCACCGCGGAACGCCGTGTACGGTCAAAGAGCGCCAGCCCGAGGGACTCTTCCAGCCGCTGGATCTGGCTGCTCACGGCGGACTGGGTCAGTCCAATCTGGCCGCCGGCGGCGGAAAAGCYGCCGTAACGCACCACCGCGATCAAGGTTTTCAGCTCGGTAATCACATGGGTTTCCCATTAATTCATCGAAATTATTGATTCTCAGGTTGAATATATATCGTTTTTCAAAGTGCATCAATCGACCTAAAGTGCGGCTTCCACGACTCAAAGAGGCTTTCGATGACCACGCCAAACGCAACCACTCCCGCCAAAGCGCTTCCGCCATTTCATCTGGCGTTCCCTGTCCACGACCTCGCCGTCGCACGCCGGTTTTACGGTGAATTACTGGGCTGCCCCGAAGGCCGCAGCTCCAGCGAATGGGTCGACTTCAACTTCTACGGCCACCAGATCGTGGCGCACCTGGCGCCCGACGAGTGCGGCCACCGCCAGACCAGCGCCGTTGACGGCCACAACGTCCCGGTTCGCCACTTCGGCGCGATCCTGTCCCTCGGCGAGTGGGATGTCCTGGCGGCCCGGTTGAAAGCAGGGGGCACGCAGTTCGTCATCGAACCCTACGTCCGTTTCAAGGGTGAGCCCGGTGAACAGGCCACCATGTTCTTCCTCGACCCGTCCGGAAACGCCATCGAGTTCAAAGCCTTCGCCACGCTCGACAGCCTGTTTGCCAAGTGAAGGAAGCATGATGATGAAATTGGTAGCCTGTTCGGGCATTGCCGCAGCGTTCACCCTGGCGGGAGCTGCGGCCACCGCGCAGCCAATCGACACGCTCAAGAAGATCAAGGAGACGGCAGCCGTCACCATGGGCGTCCGTGAAGCCTCCGGCGCCATGTCCTATACGCTGGGCGCAGGCGAATACACAGGGTTTCATGTGGACATCTGCAAAAGGGTGATCGCGGATATCCAGAAACAGCTGGGCCTGGCGAAGCTGGACGTGCGTTACCAGTCCGTCACCGCGCAGAACCGGATCCCGCTCGTCCAGAACGGCACGGTAGACCTGGAGTGCGGGACAACGACGAACAACGCCGCACGCCAAAAGGATGTTGCCTTCGCACCCACGCTCTATATTGAAGAAGTCCGCGTCGCCACCAAAACCAGGACCGGAATCACCAGCCTGTCCCAGCTTGCCAACAAGACCGTGTCCGCCACATCTGGCGCTACAGCCGTCCAGCTTATCCGCAAGCACGAACGCGCGGCGGGCGTCGACTTCAAGGAGGTTTATGGCAAGGACAACAGCGAAGGTTTCCTGCTTCTTGAAAATGACCGGGCCGAAGCGTTCGTGGCGGACGGCCAGATCCTGGCCACCATGATTTCCCAGTCAAAACAGCCGAAAAACTATGTGGTGCTGAAAGAAGTCCTGAGCGTCGAGCCGATTGCCATCATGCTGCCCAAAGGGGATGCCCCCTTTAAACAGGCGGTGGACGCCAGCATTGCCAGAATGGCGAAAAGCGGCGAGGTCGCAAAGCTCTATGACAAATGGTTTGTCCAGCCGATACCGCCGAACAACACACAGGTAGGCATGCCCGCATCGGAGCTGACCAGGGCGGCATGGGCCAACCTGAGCGACAAGCCGCTGGAAGACTACACGAAGAAGTAGCGAGGAACGGGGCGAGGGGAGCAGCCCGCCCTGAAACGCGTCGGGCCCAACATAATCGGCAGCATGAAATGCACCAGGAAGAAATGACATGACACACTTCAAGGAAGTCGCCCTCGCACACGCCAGCCGCCTGATCAATCACGGCCCAACGGTTTTGGTGACGAGCGCGCACGGCACGGCGCGCAACGTGATGGCCGCCGCCTGGTCGATGCCCGTGGAGTTCACGCCGCCTCGCATTGCCATCGTGATCGACAAGAAAACCTATACGCGTGAACTCATCACCGCCAGCGGCGGCTTCGGCATATGTCTTCCGTGCACGGCCCTGGCCGGCTTGACGCATGCAGTCGGCAGTGAGTCCGGCCGCACGGGCGACAAGTTTGCGCAATACGGCTTGAAGGCCCGCACGGGGCCGGTGCTCGGCATGCCCGTGCTGGAGGAGGGCTGCGCGGCATGGCTGGAGTGCCGCCTGATCCGCGAACGGCATACCGAAGACGCGTACGACACCTGCTTTGCGGAGGTGGTCGCTGCCGCCGCCGATGAGCGTGTGTTCCAGCAGGGGCACTGGCGCTTCGGCGACGACAACCTCGATCTGCAGACGATTCACCATCTGGGAGGCGGAAATTTCGTCAGGCCGGCGGGAATGTTTCATGCCGGTGATGTGACGACAAAAATGCCCTGAGGTCATCGTCAATCAGGAGTTGGTTTCGCCCCACAACCTTCCCCGCACATCATCAAGGGCCAGGCGAAGGCTTTACCATTGCGGGCATGAAAACAACCTACATCCTCGGCGCCATCCTGGCTTGCAGCGTTATCGGCGCATTGGTCGGCGCCCGCTCGGTCAAGACTGGACTTCTGGTGACATCAGGGCTGCTGTCCCTTTATGGCCTGTTCCGCCTGTTGGGTTGAACGTACCGGCATTTCCTGACCGGCGCGACACGAGCCTCCCAATTCCATGGCAACCAGCCGAAACCAGGGCAACCTGATCACCCGCCTCCTGCAGCGTGGCAGGGAAGAGCGCATCGCCCAGGCGGCGGGCGGTCTCACTTTCACGATGGTGATGTCCATGGTGCCGATGCTGGCGGTGAGCTTCGCACTGTTCGCGCGCACGCCAGCGCTGCATGCCACCGGTGACGCGATTCGCGAGCACCTGCTGCGCGGCCTGTTGCCGGAGGGCATCGCCAAGACGGTGCTCAAACACCTGGCGCAGTTCGCGGGCAATGCCAATGGCCTCACGCTGGTGGGTTTTGCGCTGCTGCTGGTGTCGGCCCTGACGCTGCTGCTGAGCATAT
>NZ_JBFUCA010000351.1:0-4487 GCF_056405475.1 Polaromonas sp. P1_G4 | reverse complement strand
GCTGCAGCCCGCCGTGCGCTTGGCGCTGGGGCCTTCGCTGTGCATAATGGACTCAGTTTAAAAAATTGAGGTTTGATTATGCTTGACCGGGACGGCTTTAGGCCCAACGTCGGCATCATCTTGCTCAACCAGAGAAGTCAGGTATTTTGGGGCAAACGTATCCGTACCCACTCGTGGCAGTTTCCGCAGGGTGGCATTGACCGGGGCGAAAATCCCGAGCAGGCCATGTACCGCGAGTTGCATGAAGAAGTGGGGCTGATGCCGCAGCATGTGAATGTGCTGGCCCGAACCCGAGACTGGTTGCGCTATGAGGTGCCTGACCGGTTCATCCGCCGCGATGCGCGCGGACATTACAAAGGCCAGAAACAAATCTGGTTCCTGCTGCAACTGGTCGGCCACGACTGGGACTTGAACCTGCGCGCCACAGACCATCCGGAGTTCGATGCCTGGCGCTGGAACGACTACTGGGTGCCGCTGGACGTGGTGGTTGAGTTCAAGCGCGGCGTGTACGAAATGGCCCTGACCGAGCTGTCGCGGTTCGTTCCGCGCACGGACGCGCGTTTCGAGCAGCGCCCCGACCACCGCAACCGTTATTTGCGCGGGGGCTTGCATCAGCGTGACCACGCGGGCCAGGCCGGCGAGGGCGGTTTTCCGCCCGCTGGCGAGCCCTTTCATGCACCACTGACACGGCTGGGGGCGTCGTTTGAATTGCCGCCCGGCGCCACTTTTGAACCCGATCCGCAGACCAGCCTGGATGCGAACAGCCAACCAACCAAACCATGAATCTCAAACCCGCCCTTGTGGCCGCCACGCTTTTGCTGGGGATCAGCTGTACATCATGGGCCGTGGCCCCGGCGGATGATCCCGAAGAGTGGAAAGAAGACAGCGTTTCGGCGCCGCCGGCCTTCGACCTCACCAAACTCGTCACGTTTGAGGTGTCGCCCAATTCCCAGCTGGTGTACGGCGTGGACCCTGCGACCATCCAGATTTCGAACAAGGACAGCGTCGTGCGCTACGTGATCGTGGCCTCGAATGCCAGCGGCGCACGCAATGTGATGTACGAAGGCATACGCTGCAGCACCGGCGAATTCAAGACCTATGCCCGCTATTCAGACGGCAAATGGACCAACGTCAGCAATCCGGAGTGGAAGTCGGTGTTCGGCAATATGCCGTCCAAGCATGCTTTCCGTTTGGCCAGGGCCGGCGCCTGCGACAGCGCGGCACCTGTGCAAACAGTGGACCTGATGGTGTCGCGGCTGAAGAACCCGAATTTCAGGACCCGGGAATAGGCGAGGGCTCGCGGCTGCGACGCCGCAGCGTGGCGCCCGGCAAACCTAGCGGCTCAATACCAGGTTGGTGCGGTGAACCATTTCGGGTTCGCCCGTGTAGCCCAGCAGTTTTTCGAACTCTGACGATGCCTTGCGGCAGATCATGCGGGCTTCGGCGCTTGAGTAATTGGCCAGGCCGCGCGCGATCTCGGCGCCTCCGGGATCCCTGATGGCGATGACATCGCCGCGTGAAAACTCCCCCTGAACGGCCGTCATGCCGATGGGCAGCAGGCTTTTTCCCTCATCGCGCACCTTGCCCACGGCGCCTGCGTCCACGGTGACTGAGCCCCGCATTTGCAGGTGATCGGCCATCCATTGCTTGCGGGCCTGCATCTTCTGGGTTTGCGCCACCAGCAGCGTGCCGATGGGCTCGCCCCGGGTGAGCCGGACCAGCGCTTGCGGCTCGCGGCCCCAGGCGATAACTGTCGATGCGCCTGAGCCCGCGGCGCGTTTGGCGGCCAGGATCTTGGTGATCATGCCGCCCTTGCCAATGCTGGAACCTGCGCCTCCCGCCATGGTCTCCAGCGCTGCGTCGCCGGCCTTGGCCTCATGCACAAACTGTGCGGCCGGGTCCTTGCGCGGATCAGCGGTGTAGAGGCCGCGCTGGTCGGTGAGGATGACCAGCGCATCGGCTTCCACCAGGTTGGCGACCAGTGCGCCCAGCGTGTCGTTGTCGCCAAACTTGATCTCGTCATTGACGACGGTGTCGTTTTCGTTGATGACGGGTACTACGCCAAGCTGCAACAGCGCCAGCAGGGTGGAGCGTGCATTGAGGTAGCGTTCGCGGTCGGCCAGGTCGGCGTGCGTCAGCAGGACCTGGGCGCTGCCGATGCCGTTTTCGCGCAGCTTGGTTTCATAAACCTGGACCAGACCCATCTGGCCCACGGCGGCGGCCGCCTGCAGCTCATGGATGGCCTTGGGCCGGGTCGCCCAGCCCAGGCGTTTCATGCCCTCGGCAATGGCGCCGCTGCTGACCATGATGACCTCCCGGCCGTCCTTCACGAGGGCTGCCAGCTGCTCGCACCACTGGCCGATGGCCACGGAATCCAGCCCGCGCCCTTCGTTGGTGACCAGGCTGGAGCCCACCTTCACCACGATGCGTTTGGCGTTGCGCAGGACCAAGGAGCCGGTTTGTTCTTGCATTTAAGTGTATTTTAGGGCTCTAGCCCAATCAGGGCGGGCGCAAGCAGCTATCGTTTATATAGCAAATGCCGGCGGCGTTTGCCCGAAAATCAGCGGGGAAAGGCCGTTACGGGGATTCCGGCGGCAGTTCGGCAAATCGCGGATCAACCTCTTCCACCGGCTGCTCGCTTTTCTGGACGCTCTTCACATGCTGGTAAATGGTTTTGACCAGCTGCTCGCAACCCTCGCGCGTCAAGGCCGAGATTTCGAAGACGGGGCCCTTGAACTTGAAGCGTTTGACGAAGTCCTTCACGAGCGCGGCACGTTTGTCCTTGTCCACCATGTCGAGCTTGTTGAGGACGAGCCAGCGTGGTTTGTCGTAAAGGGCTTCGTCGTATTTCTTGAGTTCGCCCACAATCGCCTTGGCTTGCGCCACCGGGTCCACGCCTTCATCGAAAGGCGCCATGTCGACAATATGCAACAGCAGGCGGGTGCGCTGCAGATGCCGGAGGAACAGGTGGCCCAGGCCGGCGCCTTCCGAAGCACCCTCGATCAGKCCGGGAAGATCTGCCACCACGAAGCTTTGTTCCGGGCCCACGCGTACCACGCCGAGGTTGGGATGCAGGGTGGTGAAAGGGTAGTCTGCAATGCGCGGGCGCGCGTTCGACACGGCCGAAATGAAGGTGGACTTGCCGGCATTGGGCATGCCCAGCAAGCCGACGTCGGCCAGTACCTTGAGTTCGAGCTTGAGGCTTTTTCGCTCGCCGGGCCAGCCGGGTGTCTTGCTGCGTGGCGCGCGGTTGGTCGAGCTTTTGAAGCGCAGGTTGCCGAAGCCGCCGTCGCCGCCCTTGGCGATCAGCACCTGTTCACCGGGAACCAGCAATTCGTAAAGTACTTCCCCGGTTTCGCCGTCGGTCAGGATGGTTCCTACCGGCATCTTCAGGATGATGTCGTCGCCCTTGGCGCCGAACATGTCGGAACCCATGCCATGCTGGCCGTTACGGGCCTCGTGGCGGCGTGAAAACCGGAAGTCCACCAGCGTGTTCAGGTTGATGTCGGCCACCGCGTACACATGACCGCCGCGTCCGCCGTCGCCACCGTTTGGGCCGCCGAACTCCTTGTACTTTTCGTGGCTGAAGGAGACGCAGCCACTCCCGCCATCGCCTGCGGCAATGTCAATAAAGGCTTCGTCAACAAATTTCATGATGGAGTGCTGCGGTTAAAACAGGGGGCGTCAGGGGCCGGAGATCAAGTTTACAAACAAAAAAGCCCCGACAGGTCGGGGCTTCGTTTCAGTCGAAGTGACTTATCGAAGTGATCAGCTTACGCCGGGGTCACATTCACGGTGTGCTTGTTCAGCGCACCCTTGATGGAAAACGAGACCGAGCCGTCAACCAGCGCGAACAGCGTGTGGTCTTTGCCGATGCCGACATTGACGCCTGGGTGGAACTTGGTGCCACGCTGGCGCACAATGATGCTGCCTGCGTTAATGACTTCACCGCCAAATTTCTTGACGCCGAGCATTTTGGGCTGTGAATCACGCCCGTTTCGCGTAGAGCCGCCGCCTTTTTTCTGTGCCATTTTTCGTTACTCCTGGTACGTCCCTGCTTAACCGGCGATGGCGCCGATTTGCAGTTCCGTGTAGTTTTGCCGGTGGCCCTGACGCTTTTGGTAGTGCTTGCGACGGCGCATTTTGAAAATGCGAACCTTGTCGTGCCTACCCTGGGAAAGGACAGTGACTGTAACAGTGGCGCCGGACACCAAGGGCGTACCAACCGTGATTGTGCTGCCGGTGCCGACAGCCAATACCTGGTCAATAACGATCTCTTGGCCTACGTCCGCAGCAATCTGTTCTACTTTAATTTTTTCTCCAGTAGCAACCTTGTATTGTTTGCCACCGGTTTTTATGACCGCGTACATGTAAGACCTCTTTATTGAGTTCTGCAGACGGATTTCCGCAGAGCCCAATATTCTAGCATGACGGGGCCAAATTGGCCAGAAGTGCCGTTTTAGCGCTTTCAGGTGGTGGTTGCGGGC
>NZ_JBFUCA010000350.1:0-4491 GCF_056405475.1 Polaromonas sp. P1_G4 | reverse complement strand
TCCCATTACCAAGCGTGGCGCGGAAAGCCTCAAGGCCGAACTGCACCAGCTGAAAACCGTTGACCGGCCCTGGGTCATCAATTCCATTTCCGAAGCGCGTGCGCAGGGTGACCTGAGCGAAAACGCCGAATACGACGCCGCCAAAGACCGTCAGGGCTTCATCGAAGGCCGTATTCAGGAAATCGAAGGCAAGCTTTCCGCTGCCCAAATCATCGACCCGTCCGAACTGGACGCGGGCGGCAAGGTCGTGTTCGGTTCCACCATCGAACTGGAAGATGAAGATACCGGCGACAAGGTGACTTATCAGATCGTGGGTGAAGACGAGGCCGACATCAAGGCGGGCCGGGTCAACATCAGCTCGCCGATTGCACGTGCGCTGATCGGCAAAGACGAAGGCGATACAGCCGAAGTCCAGGCGCCAGGCGGTATCAAACGCTACGAAATCATCGCGGTGATGTACATCTAGAAAATGTGGCCCCCACGCTCACTCACTGTGTGTAGTTCTCTGCCCCCCGAGGGGGCTAATTTCCCCAGGGGCGGCCCATCGGAAAATTTCCAATGAAGCAACGCTTCAATGTGATGGTGGCGGCTCTCTGGTGGGGCAGCCTGACTGGTTTGGGATTCGTGGTGGTTCCCATGCTGTTCGCCAATCTCGGCACACCCGCTGTTGCCGGTGCCATGGCGGCCAAGCTCTTCACTGCGCAGACCTGGCTCAGCACGGGCTGCGCCATGCTGTTGCTTCTGGTTTTTAACAAAAAAGACGATACAGCCCTTGCGCAGCAAGCGCAAGCAGCTATCAAATTCATAGTGACTGGCTTGTTGCTGGCCTTGCTGGTGGAGTTCGGTATCGCGCCGCGCATCGTCAGTGCGCGTGCCGAAGGCGGCAACCTCAAGCTTTGGCATGGCCTGGGTACGGCGCTGTATGTTGTGCAGTGGCTGTGCGCCGGCCTGGCGCTGTGGCGCTTGAGTCGCTCGACGGTAACCGAAATCACCTGAATTTCCCCGGCAAGCAGGGGCCGCGGGACCGGCTCTGCCGGACCGCAGGCGCAGCGGCCCCCTCGGGGGGCAGGGAACTACACGGAGTGAGCGACCGTGGGGGCTCGTTCAGCCGCTTCCAGCGTATTGACCAGCAGCATGGTGATGGTCATGGGGCCGACACCGCCGGGTACCGGTGTGATGTAGCCCGCCACTTCCTTCACGCCGTCAAAGTCCACGTCGCCGCAAAGCTTGCCTTCATCGTTGCGGTTCATGCCCACATCTATCACGACGGCGCCCGGTTTGACCATGTCGGCCGTCAGCACGTTGCGCTTGCCGACAGCTGCCACGATCACATCGGCCTGTAGCGTCATGGCCTTGAGGTCTTTGGTTGCGCTGTGACAGATGGTGACGGTGGCGTTCTTTTGCAGCAGCATCAGCGCCATCGGCTTGCCGACGATGTTGCTGCGGCCGATGACCACAGCATGCTTGCCTTTGAGGTCGTAGCCGATGCTTTCCAGCATCTTCATGCAGCCATAAGGCGTGCAGGGCCAGAAGCCCGGCTGGCCGACCATGAGCGCGCCGGCGCTGGCGACGTGAAACCCGTCAACGTCTTTCGCGGGCGAGATCGATTCGATGACTTTTTGCGCGTCGATATGGGCAGGCAGCGGAAGCTGCACCAGGATGCCGTGGATGGCCGGGTCATTGTTGAGCGCCTCTACCCGTGCCAGCAGATCTGCTTCGCTGAGGGTGGCAGGGTATTGCTCAAGCACCGAATGCAGCCCGTTGTCTTCGCAGGCCTTGACCTTGTTGCGCACATAGACCTGGCTGGCCGGGTTTTCACCCACCAGCACCACGGCCAGGCCCGGTGTGACGCCGCGTGCGCGCAGGGCGGCGGCGCGTTGGGCGACTTCAGCGCGCAGTTGTTTGGAGAGGGCGTTTCCGTCGATCAGCTGGGCAGTCATTTTTTATCGATTTTCAAGTAAAAACGCCCGCAAATCCAATCATCACGGGCGCAAGCAGCTATCAGAAAGATAGCGGAAGGAGGTCAGCCTTTGGGTGCGTTGGATCCCAAGGCTATTTTGAGCAGGTCGGCCACGGTATTGGCGTTGAGCTTTTCCATGATGTTGGCGCGGTGCGCCTCCACTGTCTTGATGCTGATGCCCAGGTCGTCGGCGATCTGCTTGTTGAGGCGGCCCGCCACGATGCGCTCAAGCACCTGGGCTTCGCGTGAGGTGAGCTTGGCGAGCAGGGCGTCGCGGCTGGCGGACTGCTGGTAGTCACTGAAGGCTTCTTTGGCCTGCTCTAGCATGCGCTCGACCAGGTTGACCAGGGCTTCTTCCTGGAAAGGCTTCTGGATGAAATCCATAGCGCCTTTTTTCATGGTGTTGACCGCCATGGGTACGTCGCCGTGGCCGGTGATGAACACGATGGGAAGCGGTGACTTGCGCTCGACCAGGCGGTCCTGCAATTCGAGACCCGTCATGCCGCCCATGCGGATGTCGACGATCAGGCAGGCGACTTCGCGCGGGTCGTAACGGGAGAGAAAGGTTTCGGCCGAGTCGTAGCAGCGGACGCGGTAGTCCTTGCCTTCGAGCAGCCACTGAAGGGAGTCGCGCACGCCCTCGTCATCATCAACGACGTAGACGGTACCTTTTTTGGGAATCAAGCTCATGCCAAACTTTCTTTCGTGAACTTCTCGGGAGACTGTTCTTGAAGGGGTTTCAATGAACGCCGGTATCCTTGGTTGCTATGGTATCGCTAGCAGGCGCCACCGGTGCCAGCAGGGGTGTCACGGGGATCCAGAAGGTAAACCGGCACCCCACCACTTCGTCCCCATTGTAGAGGTTCTGGRCCTCCATTCTTCCCTGGTGGGACTCGACAATACTGCGGCAGAGTTTGAGGCCTATGCCCATGCCCTCGGCCTTGGTCGAATAGAAGGCTTCATACAGCCGGCCCATGACTTCAGGCGACAGGCCACGCCCCGTATCGAGCACCGAAAACTCCACCACGGCCTGGTCTTCAATCTGCTTGGGCACCACGCGCAATTCGACGCTGCGCCGCGCTGTCGGCAGGTGCGCCTGTTCAATCGACTCAGCCGCGTTTTTCATCAGGTTGATGAGCACCTGCTCGATCAGGATGGGGTCCACCATGATGTCGGGCAGGCGGGCTGCGATGTAGTGGCTGAGCCGCACGTGATGGCGCCGCAGCTCGATGTCGGCCAGCTCCATCGCATTGCTCACGATGGTCGCCACGTCGGCGGAGCTGCGGTTGGGCTCACTGCGTTTGACGAAGGACCGTATGCGCTGGATGATCTGCCCGGCGCGGTGTGCCTGTTTGGCGGTTTTCTCCAGCGCCACCAGCAGGTCTTCGTTGCTGATCTGCTGGCCCTTGATGCGCGACACCATGCCGTTGCAATAATTGTTGATGGCCGTCAGCGGCTGGTTGAGTTCGTGCGCCACGCTGGAGGCCATTTCACCCATGGTGATCAGGCGGCTCGCAGTCTGGGCCCGCTCGTTCTGCTGGGCTGCCTGCTCTTCGGCATGGCGCCGCGGCGTGATGTCGGTAGCAATCACCATCTGGGCCAGACGGCCGTCCACCCAAGTGAGGTAACGCGAACGAACTTCCAGCCACTTGCTGAGTTCGGGCACAAAAATTTCGGCGTTTTCCGTCTGCGCCGCCGTCAGCGTGTCGGTAGGGAAGCCCGCCAGGCCATCGACCGCATCCAGCGCATCTTCGGTGGGTACGGCGGAGGGCACGCCCGCTTGTGCAATCAGGTTCAGATGGCCGGAGACTTCACCGCCAAACCACGAACGGTACAGCTTGTTGGCAAACAGCAGCTCTTCACTGCCCAGCGGCGCCACGGAGACGGCCGCGTCCAGCCCCTCAAGTACCGTGGTGAAACGTTCGTAAGAAGCTGTGAGTTCTTCGCGGATGCGTTTGGGCTCGGTGATGTCGGTCATGGACGTCATCCAGCCGGTTTGCTGGCCGCGCGGATCAATCAGCGGCGAGACATACATGCGCGCGTCAAAAATCTGGCCGTTCTTGCGCTTGACGCGCACCTCGAAACCACCGGGCGGCGTGCGGCCGTGCAGCTCATCGTCCAGCCGCTGCATCAGGGTCTCGATCTCGCCTTCCGGCCAATGCGGGAAGGGCGGCGTACGGCCCACCAGGTCGCCTTCAGTGAGGCCCGTCATCTGGCAAAACGCCGGGTTCACATAGGTGATGCGGCCCTGCAGGTCCAGCGCGCGCATGCCGGTCAGCATGGAGTTCTCCATCGCACGGCGAAAGTTGGTTTCAGAAATCAAGGCCTGCTGGGCCTGCACGCGACGGCGCGTATGGCGCCAGGTGCCCAGCAGCATCCACACCGTCAGTGCGCTCAGGGCGCTGACCAGCCAGAAAAAGCCGCTGCCCACGACTCCGAGTGAGGCCCGATAGCCTTCCGCACGAATCAGCAGGCCGTTGCCTACCGGTGAAACCGGTATTTCATATTCAGCGGCGGCATCGGTCCAGGGC
>NZ_JBFUCA010000349.1:0-4506 GCF_056405475.1 Polaromonas sp. P1_G4 | reverse complement strand
CCGAATAGCCGATGTAATCGGGGAAATCCTGCATTAGCCGGGTAGACAGGATGCTCAGGTCACGCGCGGTGGTCGTGTGGCCGGGTTCGGTCAGGCCTTCCGGGTTTTTATAGGACGTGGACTTCATGCCCAGCGCCTTGGCCTGCTCGTTCATGAGGCGGACAAAGTTTTCGGCCGAGCCGCCCACGCCTTCAGCGAGCGCCATGGTCGCGTCATTGCCCGATTGAACCACCATGCCCTTGATCAGGTCTTCCACGGGCACCTGCATCTTCGGGTCGATGAACATGCGCGAACCCGGCATCTTCCAGGCCCGCTGGCTGACGGGGAAGGTCTGCTTCAGATCGATTTTTTTGGATTTGAGTGCATCGAATACCAGGTATTCGGTCATCAGCTTGGTCAGCGATGCAGGCTCCACCGGCGAATCGATGTCCTTGGCCGCCAGGATCTGGTTGGCGGTGATATCCAGCAGCAAATAGGAGCGTGCGGCGATTTCGGGCGCTTGCGGCACCTGGGCATGCGCCACGGGCAGCACCGCAGAGAAAGCCAGGAACACGGTGGCGGCAAAAGCGCGCAGGCCGGGGGCGGCGCGGAGGGCCTTGAGTGAAGCTTGCATCAGTAGTGGTTCAGTGAAATTCGGTGAAGGGTAAGGGTCAGAGTCAGGGAGCGCTTGGCAAACAGCATCAGGCGGAGGGCGAAGACAGGTGGCGAACCACAAGATTTTTCAGCAGGGGCAATTGTCCATGAAAGAAATGGCTCCCCCCAGGCACAACGGTAACAGGCAGTGCCTGCGGCCTGGCCCAGTCCAGCACGGCAGACAGCAGCACCGTGTCGTCCTGCTCACCGTGCACGACCAGGGTTTTCAGATGGGCTGCTTCGTCGATGGGCGCAGCAGGCGCGCGGCTCACGCTGGTGCCGACCAGCACCAGTTTTTCAATGGCGCGAGCGGCACTGAGGCGCTCAAAGGCGTGGGTGGTGACAAAGGCGCCAAACGAAAACCCGGCCAGTGCCAGCACCTGGCCGCTGCTGGCCGGTGCCGCATGCTCCACCACGGCCAGCAGGTCTTCGAGCTCGCCCCGGCCTTCGTCATGGCTGCCGGCGCTGCCGCCCACACCGCGGAAATTGAACCGGACGGCGGTCCATCCGCATTGCACAAACGCCCGGGCCAGCGTCTGCACCACCTTGTTGTCCATGGTGCCCGCAAACAGCGGGTGCGGATGCGCAATGACCGCCACGCCGCGCGAGTCGCCGGCGGGAAGGTCTACGGCGATTTCAAGCGCGCCGGCGGGGCCCTGGATGATCGATTTGCGGGTCTGCGAATTCACTGTGACGGATCCATTCAAACAGGTTGCTATCAAATAAGGAGCTACTCGCGCATATCCCTATTGGTCCGGAAGGGAAAAGATGCAAATTTACGTACGCTGCGCCGCCCCCGGCCTACCGCCCGACGTGCGCAGGCACCAGCAGGCGCTCAACGACTTTGCCGTTTTTCAGGTGCGACTCGACAATTTCATCAATGTCGCTGGCGTCGACATAGGTGTACCAGACCGCTTCGGGGTAGACCACGGCCACAGGGCCGGCTGCGCAGCGGTCCAGGCAGCCAGCCTTGTTGACCCTGACCTTGCCTGGCCCGGCCAGCCCCRCGGCTTTCACCTGCGATTTGCAGCGATCAAAGCCTTCCTGTGCGCGGTGGTCGGCACAGCAGTCTTCGCCGTTGGCGCGCTGGTTCAGGCAAAAGAAGACATGGCGTTCGTAATAGGAATTTTGTTCAGGCATGGTGTGACTTTAGTGGATGTGTACCGGAGAAGGTTCCCGCATTGGCCCGGGATCAAGGCGTCTCAACGACCAGCGCCGTGGCTTTTTTCACCAGCGGAAGCGCCAGCAGCAGCGCCGGGAATGCAACGACCCAGGAAAGCGCCCAGGCACCCAGCCAGATGCGCAGGACCCCGGGCGCGATACCGACGCCCTTGAGCGTGCTGATGATCGACACGATGCAGGTCATCAACACCGAAAGCAGCAAGGGTGTGACCCATCGCGCGCTGCGAGCGGGGAGTTTTGTCAAACCGAAAAGGGTGCGCGATGAAGGTTTCGAAGAGTTCATACAGGGTTCCATAAGCCGTCCAGTCAAGGCGCCTTCCCGGCAGCCGGTGGGGATGCAGGGAACACAACCCCGGCATGGCCGGCGGTAGTAGGCGCGTTGATTGACGTAAACGCTTACGGCAACTCTTGAGGGAGATCGCAGGCCGATATTAGCAGAGGCGAATCACCGGCGCGCATCAGCGCGTGGCTCGCGGCCTGAAAGCCGCACCAGGACATACAGCAAGGCCGCATACGGCCACAGCCAGCCCAGCCACTGCACCAGGCCGTGAAAACGGATAAAGCGGCCCTGCTCCCAGGTTTGCAGGGTTTGTGCAAAGTATGGGTCGGCGGGCGCCTGGTTGAGCAGCCCCAAATGGACGGTCAGCGCCAGCAAGGCCAGCGCCGCCGCCGCCCGGCGCGGCACAGGTAGCAGCAGCGCCGCCAGCACAACGGCAAACCCGATGCCCACCTGCACCGGCAGGTCCAGCCAGGCCCAGGCGTGGTCCGGCCCGTAGCTGAGCGCGGCCGACAGCGCCGATGCGGCAATGCCGACCGCAATGATGGCCGCCGAAAACGCCGCGCGCTGCCACAGCGTGCGGATCACACAATAGCCGAGCAGGCAGGGAATCAGCGCGCCCAGCGCCACGCACAGCAATTCGGCGATGGGCACCAGCGGCTGCAGCTCCATGTCGCGCACCGGCATCCATTCGAGGAAAGGCGTGTCGGCCAGCACCTCGGCAAGCGCCGACTCCAGGCGCTCGAACACCTGTCCCAGCCCCAGCGGCACGGAAGCAGGAAACAGCAACGCGGGCGGCCAGAGCATCAGCAATACCAGCGCACCCCGCGCATCCTGCGCGAACCAGCGTGCCCGAAAGCGGCTCCAGCGGTCGACAATGCCGGCTTTTTCCAGCGTCCACGCACAGCACGCGCCCAGCCATGCACCGGTGGTGTTGAGCGCCAGATCGACATTGGAGGGAATGCGCGAAGGCAGGTAGCTTTGCAGCGTTTCCATGGCCAGCGACAGCAGCGCGCTGACCAGCACCGCCACCGTCACAGCCCAGGAAACACGCCGGCTGCGCAGTGCCGACAGCGCCAGCAGGAAGCCCAGCGGCGCGTAGCCCAACAGGTTGGCGCCCACGTCAAACCCCGTCCAGTACTGCGGCAGGGGCGCCGCCAGAAACCTGAAGGGTGAAATGCCTTGGTCGCGCCAGTCGGCAAAGGGGTAAAGGCTTGCGTAGATGACCAGGCAAATGGTTGCCAGGGACAGCGGCCAGGCGGTTGTTCTGTGCACACCCCCGCCGTTCTCACTGCGCTTCGCTTCGTGTAGTTCCTCCCCCCCTTGCAGGGGGCGACGCGAGGCGCCCGGCGAAGCCGGTTCGACCGCGTCTGCTGGTTGGGGAGGGGCCTTCTTTTTCACTGCTGCGCCCGGTTGTGACCTTAGAAGGGCTTGACCACGACGAGGATGACTGCTGCCAATAACAGCAGCACCGGCACTTCGTTAAACCAGCGAAACCATTTGTGACTGCGAGCGTTGTGGTTGGCGACGAACCTGGCCAGCAGGCGGCCGCAGGCGTGGTGGTAGCCGATCACCAGCACCACAACGGCGAGCTTGGCATGCATCCAGCCGTTGCCGGGCCCGCGGCCTATGCCGTAACCCAGGTACAGCCACAGGCCAAAGCCCAACGCAGGCACGGCCAGGATGGTGGTGAAACGCATGAGCTTGCGTGCCATCAATATGAGCCGCTCGCGCTCAGCCACGCTTTCCGGCGGCACCATGGCCAGGTTCACAAAAATGCGCGGCAGGTAAAACAGCCCGGCAAACCAGCTGGCGATGAAAACGATGTGGAGTGATTTGACCCAGAGCATAAGGAAGTGTAGCCCCCACGCTCCCCCACTTCGTGTGGGTCGCTGCCCCCCGAGGGGGCCGCCCGCCTGCGGCCCGGCAAAGCCGGTTCCGCGGCTTATGCTGGTTTAAAACCCGCACCCATCCCCTGAGACGATGGCGGCGCCGTGGCCACGGGCCAAAAAAATGCCCGGATGGCACTGGGCCAACCGGGCTGGTAAGCCTTTTTGCTGTCACACGCAAAGGCCCCGCTCAGGGAGGAAAAGCGGGATGCAGTTGCCAAATTGGTAACCACACGTAGCAATTCTAACCACGCTGGCTGCGCATTGGCAATGATTTCATAAGTTAACTAAGTAATTCCATGTAAAGCCTGCCACCTCCGAAATGGCGCGGCACCAAGCATGTCTCCATATAGATAGATAGCAGATGACGCCCGGCCAAATACTTTCAGGCCTTGATCAACCTTTGGCACAATTTGCGCATGACACAGCACGCCTCCAACTTCGCGCCCTTTCCCGCCGGGCGCCCACGGCGCCTGCGCCGTGATGCCTTCACCCGCAACCTGGTACGTGAACACGCACTTACCC
>NZ_JBFUCA010000348.1:0-4521 GCF_056405475.1 Polaromonas sp. P1_G4 | reverse complement strand
GGTGGACCCTTCCCTGCTCGCCGTGCGAGACGGCGTTGTTTCCGTGGTGGGGCAGGACGATAAATCGGTGACGTATGGCGCATTGCTGGTCAATGAGCATGCACATCTCTCGCTGGTGCCGGGCACCCCTGTCAAGGATGCTGCCGACTACCGCCTGGTGGGGACCAGCGCGGCACGCCTGGATATCCCGGCCAAGGCCACCGGCGCTCTGACGTTTGTGCACGACATGCGCGTGCCCGGCATGCTGCACGGCCGCGTCGTGCGGCCACCTTATGCCGGCGCCGACAACGGCGACTTCATCGGCAATACGCTGGAATCAGTGGATGAATCATCGATCGCGCACATTCCGGGCATTCGCGCGGTGGTGGTGATCCGCGACTTTGTCGGCATTGTCGCGGAGCGCGAAGAGCAGGCCGAACAGGCGCTGCGTGAATTGCGTGTCAGCTGGAAGCCGTGGCCCGGTCTCGCCAATCTGGGCGACCTTGAGCAGGCGATCCGCAACAACCCGGCCACGCAGCGCAGGCTTGTCGACGAGGGCAACGTGGACACCGCGATGGCAAGCGCGGCACAAGCCCTGGCGCGCAACTACGTCTGGCCCTATCAAATGCACGGCTCCCTCGGGCCCTCGTGCGCCGTGGCCGACTGGCAGCAGGAGCGCCTGACGGTATGGGCGGGAACCCAAAACCCCCATGTGCTGCGGGCCGATTTATCACGACTGATCGGCCTGGCCGATGTCGCCATTGATGTGATCCGCATGGAAGCGGCAGGCTGCTACGGGCGAAACTGCGCTGACGATGTGGCGGCAGATGCCGCGCTGCTGTCGCGTGCCGCAGGCTGCCCCGTGCGTGTGCAACTGACGCGTGAGCAGGAAAACGCCTGGGAACCCAAAGGCGCCGCCCAGCTCATGCAAGTGAACGGCGGGTTGAATGCCGACGGATCGGTGGCTGCGTATGACTTTCAAACCTCATACCCTTCAAACGGCGCTCCCACGCTGGCGCTTTTGCTCACGCGCACCATTGAGCCTGTTGCGCAGGCCTATGAAATGGGCGATCGGACCGCCCGGCCGCCCTACGACTACGCCAACATGCGCATCGCCGTCAATGACATGGCGCCGCTGTTGCGTGCGTCATGGCTGCGCGGTGTCTCGGCGCTGCCCAATTCATTCGCGCATGAGTCCTACATCGACGAACTGGCAACAGCAGCCGGTGTCGATCCGGTGGAGTTTCGGCTGAGGTACCTGAAAGAGCCGCGCGCTGCCGAGCTGGTGCGCGCCACGGCCGAGCGCGCCGGCTGGATGGCGCATACGACACCGCAGCAGCAGCCGGCAGCGCCAGGTGACCCACAGGACGTCGTGCGCGGCCAGGGCTTTGCGTATGCCCGCTACATGCACAGCAAATGGCCGGGGTTTGGGGCGGCATGGGCGGCCTGGGTGGCCGACGTCGAAGTGAATCGCAAGACGGGCGAGGTGCATGTCCGGCGCGTCGTGGTAGGGCATGACGCCGGCACGCTGATCAACCCCGCCGGGGTTCAGCACCAGATCCATGGCAATGTAGTGCAGACGACCAGCCGTRCACTCACGGAACAGGTCACGGTGTCGCCCAAAACAAATCAGGTGACCAGCCTGGAATGGGGAAGCTATCCAATCCTGAACTTCCGGGACGTGCCGGTGATTGAGGTCGTGACCATGGCGCGCCCCGGTGAGCCACCGCTTGGCGYCGGAGAGTCGTCTTCGGTGCCGGGTACGGCAGCTATTGCCAACGCCATTTTTGATGCCACCGGCGTGCGTTTTCGCCAGCCGCCTTTCACGCCAGAAGTCGTACGTGCTGCGCTCAACCCGGGGCTCGCGGCCGCGCCAGCTATCCCGGCGGCTCCGGCCCGGTTGCCAAATCCCGCACCTGAGGGCACGGCATGGCCGAAAGGCATGGCCTGGTGGTCCCGCGCAGGCGCCTTGCTCGCGGGGGTTGTGGGCATCGTGTGGGCGCTGGCAGGCGGCCGGTCGGTCATCGCCCCGGTGGCGCAGAGCGGCGCATCCGTCTACACCGCCGCAACCCTGGAGCGCGGCCGGCAGCTCGCTGCCGCGGGCGATTGTGTGGTGTGCCACACAGCACCCGGCGGCATACCCAATGCCGGCGGCAGGGCCATGGATACGCCTTTCGGAAAGATTGTTACCACCAACCTCACGCCCGATGCGGACACCGGAATAGGTTTGTGGTCTTTTAGCGCCTTCCAGCGCGCCATGCGTGAAGGAATTTCCCGCGATGGTCACTATTTGTATCCCGCGTTTCCCTATACCGCGTTCGCCAAAACCAGCGATGAAGATCTGACCGCGCTGTATGCCTACCTGATGGCCCAGCCCCCCGTGCGATCAGAACCACCGGCCACGCGGCTGGCTTTTCCCTTTGGTGTGCGGCCGCTGATGGCTGGATGGAATGCCCTGTTTCATGACCCGGCACCTTACCGGGTCGACCCGGCGCAGACTGCCGAATGGAATCGTGGTGCCTACCTGGTCAACGGCCTGGGCCATTGCGGCGCCTGCCACACGCCACGCAACGCCGCGGGCGCAGAGCGCAGCGGGAAGGCTTTTTTAAGCGGGGCCGTGGTGGATGGCTGGGACGCTCCGGCGCTGACCGCGCTCTCGCGTGCGCCCGTGCCCTGGAACGCCGCGGAACTGTACCGCTACCTGCGTAGCGGCTACTCTTCGCAGCGCGGTATTGCCGTGGGCCCCATGGCGCCTGTGATCAAGGAACTGGCTGCCTTGCCCGAAGAAGATATTCGTGCAATGGCGGCTTACCTCGTGTCTTTTAATGAGCCAACTACGGAAGCCGAAAGCGTCCAACGCAGCAGGCAGGTCGTCTTGTCCACCCGGCAATCTGCCGGCAACTTGCCGGGCCCTGGCCAGCGCCTGTTCAATGGCGCTTGCGCATCGTGCCATCACGATGGCGACGGCCCGCGACTGCTGGGTGTGAACGTGCCGCTGGCCCTTAACAGCAAGCTGCACAGCGAGCGGCCCGACAATCTGGTGCGGGTGATCCTTGAGGGAATTCAGTCACCGGCGAGCAAAGATATCGGGTTCATGCCGGCTTTTCGCCATAGCCTGGATGATGCCCAGGTTGCAGCGCTGGCTGCTTATATGCGCGGACGCTATGCCCCCTCGGAACCGGTCTGGCAGGATTTGCCGGCAATCGTTTCACGGCTTCGCGCCACGCCGGGCCAGCACTGAATCTTTTCAATCAGGCGAAGGCCGCGCGGCCTGCGTCGCCCTGACAAGCGCCGCGCGCGCCAGCAGGCGTGTGGAGTCCAGAGTCGGCAGGGGCGAGTTTGAATCGCTCATGATCAGGGGGATTTCCGTGCAGCCCAGGACGACAGCATCACAGCCGTTGCTTTTCATCCGGTCAATGACTTTCTGAAAATACCCGATCGCTTCCGGCTTGAAGACACCGTACACCAGCTCGTCCATGATGATGCGGTTGATTTCGTCGCGCTCCGCGCCATCTGGACGCAGGTATTGCAGTCCGCGGGCCGCGAGCTTGTCGGGGTAGACCTCACTGTCGACGAGCCATCGCGTGCCGGTGATGCCGATGCGCCGGAACCCGCGCCTGGCCGCTTCTTCGGCAACGACTTCTGCGATATGGAGCCAGGGCAGGGGGGATCGTTCCTGTACGTAAGCAAACGCCTGGTGAATGGTGTTGTCGGGGCAGACCAGGAAGTCCGCCCCGGCTTTTGCGAGCTTGTGCGCGGAGGCGAGCATGATGTCGCCCACGCCGTCCCAGTCGTTGCGATAGATGCACGCCATGTAATCTGAAAGCGACGGCGTATGCATGGACACTTCAGGGTGGGCATGCGGCCCCATGGACCCGGCGCCTTCCACACAGATGGTTTGATAACAAAGCGCAGCGCCTTCGGCGGAGCAGCCGACGATACCGATGTGTTGGGGCATGACCTGTCTCCGTATTTGCTACGCGGGCTCTGGCACCGGGTCGGCAGCAGGCGAGGTGGCCGGGTGCGGTGTGACTTCTCCCTCAGCGAGTTCCCCTCCCAATGCCTCCAGCATGTCCGGAATCAGCGAAGACAGCTCGCCGGTAATGATGGCCGCATGGCTGTCAAAGCCGTCGTCGTCCTTGCCGCTTTCCTGTACGCCGTCCAGCACCACATCGAGCAGCTTGAGTTTTTTCAGCTGCGCGGTTTCCGTCAGCACAAAAGACACGCGCTCGTTCCACGTCATCGCCAGCTGTGTGGGTAGTTTGCCGGCAGCAATGTGCTGGGCCACTTCGTCGATCTCCAGCGTGTGGCGCGAATAGCGCACCGTGGACTTCTGGTCATCGGGTGTCTTGAGCTCGCAGTCGCGGTCTACCGTGAAGTTATATGGCGCTTCCCGGGTCGACAGCCAGTGCGACATGGCAGCAGCGGCCGACATTTGCGTCTGGACGGGGCTGACCTTCAGGCCGGGCAGGGCGCCCGGCACCTCGCTCAACGCTTCCACGAAGTAACTCACGATTTTGTCGGCACCTGTGAGGTTGCCGG
>NZ_JBFUCA010000347.1:0-4533 GCF_056405475.1 Polaromonas sp. P1_G4 | reverse complement strand
GGCCCGGGCCGCCTGGGTCTTGCCGCTGCCGGATTCGCCGACGATGCCAACGATTTCGCCGGGTGCGACGGTGAAGGACACATTGCGCACGATTTCGCGGCCGCCCTTGCCGATGGAAAGGCTTAAGGCCGAGACATCCACAAGGTGGTTCATTCGACGCCCCTCATGCGCGGATCCAGCAGGTCGCGCACCGCGTCACCCAGGAAGTTGATGCCCAGTAGCGTGAGCGCAATGCACAGGCCCGGGAAGATGGAAAGGTAAGTTGCCTGCGCCATGAAGGGCCGGGCCGCGGCCAGCATATTGCCCCAGGTGGGCGCGGGCGGCGGCACGCCCAGGCCCAGAAAGGACAGCGAGCTTTCCGCCAGGATGACCCAGCCGAACATCGAGGTGGCCAGCACGGTGAGCGGCGCCACGCAGTTGGGCAGCACATGGCGGAACATGGTGTACAGCTCTGAATTGCCGAGCACGCGGGAGGATTCGATGAATTCCTTTTCGCGCAGCGACATTACCGTGCCGCGCACGATGCGCGTGACCGAAGGCGTGTAGGCCAGGCCCAGCGCCAGGATGATGCCGTACTTGTTGGCGCCGAAAACGGCCAGCAGCGCGAGCGCCAGCAGCAGGCCGGGGAAGGCCAGCAGGGCGTTGATGAAGGCCATGATGATGCGGTCGGTCCAGCCGCGCACAAAGCCCGTCAGCACGCCGATGGCGGTGCCGATGGAGATGGAGAACAGCACGGTGAGGAAGCTGATCCACACGCTGTTGGAGGCGCCGGCCATCAGGCGCGAGAGTTCGTCGCGGCCGAACTCGTCGGTGCCCAGCCAATAAGTGGCGCTGGGTGGTTTGAGGCGTGCCAGAAAATTGATCTTGAGCGGCTCGTGCGGCGTCCAGAAGAAGGCCAGCACGGCCGCCGCGAGGATCAGGCCCACGATGACGAGGCCGATCAGGGCCTGAGGGGTAAGGAATTTTTTCATTCGGCCAGCACCCTGGGGTCGAAGATCGGATAGCAGAGGTCGATGACCAGGTTGGTGATGACATAGATCACGGCAACCAGCAGCAGGCAACCCTGGATCACCGGGTAGTCGCGCGCGAAGATCGCGTCGACCAGCAGGCGGCCCAGGCCGGGAATCGTGAACACGGTTTCAACAACCGCCACGCCGCCCAGCAGGTTGCCCAGGACGAGGCCGATCAAAGTCCAGGTCGGGCCGAAGGAGTTGCGGAACGCATGGTGCACCAGCACAGCACGCTCCGACAGGCCCTTGGCGCGCGCATGCGTGATGTAGTCCAGCCGCAGCACTTCCAGTGTGCTGGCCCTGGCCATGCGGATCAGCACGCCGATTTCATGCAGGAACAGCGTGAGGATGGGCATCAGCAGGTACAGCAGGCCCGACTTCCAGTCGCTCATGATCGAGACATAGCCGACCACGGGCAGCCATTCGAGCTTCAGGCCAAAGAAGAGCAGCAGCAACAGGCCGAGCCAGAAGGTAGGGATGGACACCAGCAGGGTGGCGGTGCCGACCAGCATCAGGTCGGGCAGGCGGTTTTGCTTCCACGCGGCGATCATGCCGGCGGGCACCGCGACCAGGGTGGCGAAGAGCACGGCAATCAGCACAATCTGCGCGCTGACCAGGAAGCGGCTCAGCACCAGTTGCAGCACGGGTTCGCCGGTGTTGATGGAAACGCCGAGGTCGCCACCCAGCACGTGCCGGCCCCAGATGCCGAACTGCACCGGCCAACTCTTGTCGAGCCCGAGCTGGGCGCGCAGGTCAGCCAGGCGTACCGGGTCGGCCAGGTCGCCCAGCAGCAGCTGCGCCGGGTCGCCAGGGATGAGCCGGATCAACACAAAGACCGCCACCGCCACGATCAGCAGGGTCGGTATCGCCATCATCAGGCGGGCCAGCGCGAAACGTAGCATGGTCAGTCTTCAGGTTTGGGGTTGACGTGACATCACTGGGCCCGGCCCGCCGCTTTTTTCCGGATGGCGCGCAGCACGGTCGCGAGGAAGTCCTGCACCGTGTCGACGCAGGCCAGGCCGTCGTGGGGAACGTTGTCGACCAGGTCCAGCGTGACGTTGACGCCGGCCTGCACAAAGGACTGGCGCAAGGTCTCCAGCCGCTCGGGGCGCGTGCGCCCCGCGTCATTGGCGCCGGCCATGTAGAACTTGCCGCCTTCGCGGTGGGTGATCTCCCAGGTTTCCATGTCGGCCTTGCCGGCCACCATGTGCACCGGCAAGGCTTTGAGGGCCGCAAGGTTCAGCGGTTTGCCGAAGCGTTTTTCGAAGTCGCGCACGCCCACCCACCAGTCCTGCTGGTGGTCGATGAGAGTCACCGAGCCTGGCGCGCCTATGGAAAGCGCCCAGAGGCGCTCGGGGTGTAGCAGGCCGAAGCGGTTGACGAACTGGCCGCCGCCGGAATAGCCAAAGAGCGCGAACTTTGAAAAGTCGCAACCGAACTTGACGGCTACCTCGTCGACCATGCTGAGCAGGATCTGGTCGTAGCGGATGTCGGCTTCGCGCAGGTGCTTGAAACCGTCGCGGTTGCCGTCGCCCTGCGGACCGGCCGGGAACAGCGGGCACAACACGATGCAGTCATTCCATTTGGCGAAGGCGGCGAAGGCGTCGCGGTATTCGGTGAAGGCGCGGCCCGTGCCGTGCACCACGACCACCAGCTGCATGGGCTGCTTTGACTCACCCAGGTGCGGCGGGGCATAGGTGCAGTAGGAAAAGCGCGGGTCGGTGCGCGACGCAAAAATCGTGCTGTGGCCCAGGTCGTAAATGGCTGCCGCCCGTTTCTCCCCAAATGAGAGTGGTGAAGCCGTGCCGGTATTCGCCAGGAGTGCATCAGACATAAATCATCGCCCCAAAAAACAAGCCATCCAAGCGGCCGGGCTGCTGCTGCAGAAGCCCGGAAAAGCCGCGCGTTTCGAGGGAGATGCGCCGTTGCGGCGGGAGACATGTGTCCGTCACACAACCCTGTTAAGGCGGATTGTTCTCCATCCGGTTTGAAAAATATATCTATATTATGTTTTGAGATGCTAAAGTTATTCTTTTGTATTGGGGCGGTGYGCGCATGAGCACGATCCGGTTTTTGAAGACCTTTCTGGTTGTCGCACAGGGCGGCTCGTTCGCCGCAGCGTCCGATCGCGTCGCGCTGACACAGGCCGCGGTGGGGCTGCAGATGCGCGCGCTGGAGACCGAGCTCAAGACCGTGCTTTTCGAGCGTTCGGGGCGCGGTGTGGTGCTTTCGGACGGGGGCCGCGCGCTGGTGGCGCATGCGGAAAAAATCGTCGGGTACTACGACGAGATGCGCGAAGGCCTGGACGGCGAGGGAGAGATCGCCGGCACCGTGACGGTGGGCTCCATCGTCACGGCGATGGGGCTGCTCTCAAACACCGTCGTCAGGATGAAGCCGCTCTACCCGCGTCTTAATGTGCGGCTGGTCATGCAGGAGTCCAGCGGCCTGGCGCGCAGTGTCAAGAGCGGTGAACTCGACGCGGCGGTCTTCGTCGACGACTCGCCGCAGGAGCGAAAGGGCATGCGCTGGACGCCGCTGTACACCGAGCCGCTGACAGTGGTCGCGAGCTCCCAGGCAGCGCCGCCGGGCACCGACTTCAAAAAACTGCTGCGTGAGCAACCCTTCCTGCGCTTTGACCGGCGCACGCCCAGCGGCATCCGCATAGAGCAGACCTTGCGCAAGCTGGGCCTGGTGCCGCAGGACTTTCTGGAGCTCAGCTCGCTCTCGGCCATCATCGACCTGGTGCGCCAGAACGTCGGCGTCACCATCGTGCCGCATGTCAAGAACGCCGACTGGGCCAACGATGCGCTTCTGCGTGTGCTGCCGCTGCCGGGCCGGCCACCGACACGGCTGATCGGCATGCTGGAGCAGGGCAAGCGCGAGCACATCACCTCGGTGATCCGGCAGCACCTGGTTCAACTGCTGACCGAGAAAAGTTCGGCGAGCATCGCAAGCCCCGCATCGGGTGGCCCCAAGTCCCGGCAGAAACTTGCGCAGCGGCACTGAACTTTTTTGCTACAGGCCTGTCAGACACCCTTTTAACGGAGGGAATCTCATGGCCTTTGCCCAAAACGACCAACTGACTTCACGCGCACTCTCGGTGCTTCGCATTGTTTCTGCTTATTTGCTTATTCAGCATGGCACAGCCAAGCTGCTGGGCTTTCCCCACGTGGCCTATTTCGACGGGCTGCAGGTGTTGTCGCTGATCGGCTTTGCCGGCATTCTGGAGCTCTTTGGCGGTGCGTTGCTGTTGATTGGGCTGTTCACGCGGCCTGTGGCGTTTGTGTTGTCGGGCTTGCTGGCATTTGCCTATTTCATTGGCCATGCGTCTAAAGGCTTTGTGGCGGCGCCGATGCTGAATGGCGGCGAGTCGGCCGTGTTGTTCTGCTTTGTGTTTTTGTTCTTTGCCGCTGCCGGCGGTGGTGCATGGAGCGTTGACGCGCTGCGTTCGCGGAAGTAAGCAAGACGCCAACCTCGGTGTAAAGCCGGTGCATCCTTTGCGGGTGCGCCGGCTTTTTCACGC
>NZ_JBFUCA010000346.1:0-4538 GCF_056405475.1 Polaromonas sp. P1_G4 | reverse complement strand
GTGATTGACGGCTGCCCGCCCGGCATGGACTTGAGTGAGGCCGACATCCAGGGCGACCTGGACCGCCGCCGGCCAGGCACCAGCCGGCATGTGACCCAGCGCAATGAGCCCGACGCTGTCGAGATCCTCTCCGGCGTGTACGAGGGCAAGACCACGGGCACCCCCATCTGCCTCCTGATCAGGAACACCGACCAGCGCAGCAAGGACTACGGCAACATCCTGGAAACCTTCCGCCCAGGCCATGCCGACTACACCTACCTGCACAAATACGGCCGGCGCGACCCGCGCGGCGGTGGCCGTGCCTCCGCCCGCCTGACGGCGCCCATGGTGGCAGCCGGCGCGGTGGCCAAGAAGTGGCTGGCTGAAAAATACGGCACCACCTTTCGCGGCTGCATGACGCAGATCGGCGACATCGCGATTCCGTTTGAATCGTGGGAACACGTGCCGGGCAACCCGTTCTTCGCGCCGGTCGCCGACGTCTCGAAACTGGAAGACTACATGGACGCGCTGCGCAAGGCGGGCGACTCCTGCGGCGCGCGCATTCGTGTCACAGCATCCAAGGTGCCGGTGGGCCTGGGCGATCCGCTCTTTGACAAGCTGGACGCTGACATCGCTTTCGCCATGATGGGCATCAACGCCGTCAAGGGCGTTGAAATTGGCGCCGGCTTTGCCAGCGTCACGCAGCGCGGCACCGCGCACGGCGACGGTCTGTCGCCTGAGGGCTTTCAGTCGAACAACGCCGGCGGTGTACTGGGTGGCATCAGCACGGGGCAAGACCTGGAGGTGTCCATCGCCATCAAGCCGACGAGCTCGATCATCACGCCGCGCCAGTCGATCGACACCGCAGGCAACCCCGCCGAGGTGGTGACGAAGGGCCGGCACGACCCTTGTGTCGGCATTCGCGCCACGCCGATTGCCGAGGCCATGCTGGCCCTGGTGGTAATGGAGCATGCGCTGCGCCAGCGTGCGCAGAATGCGGATGTGGTGGTCGCCACGCCCAACATCATGCGAAACCGAAAATAAATCTGCTGCGCGGCCCGATCTCGCATCTGCGGTCCTCACCGTACGGGTGGGTGTACGGCTCCGGTCCTCGACACGACCTCGGGCTGCTCGGGCCGCTCGCCACGATTTCTTTACGACTTCGCGCCGGTGCGTGCCTTAAGCTTTATGGCTCAGGTGGCGCAGCCCGAAACGGGTTAAAACCCGTGATCAGCGCGGTGGCCGATAACACCAGGATGCAACCGGGCAACATGCTGATCGTCACCGGCTCCCCCAGAAACAGCCCGCCCCAGGTCACGCCGAACAGCGGAATCATGAAGGCCGCCGACGTGGTGGCGCTGGCCGGAATCTCGCGCATCAGCCGCATGCTGATCCAGTACATAAACCCGGAAGTAAACGTGCCCAGCACCGTAACGGCAGCCACGGCGCCCGGCGTCAGAACAGCCGAGGGTGCGGCGATTCCGCCCGGTATGAGCAGGATCAGGGCCGCGGCCACATGCACCACCGCTGACGAAGGCAGCGGCGAATAGGCCATGGTGGCACGTTTCATGAGGATGGCGCCGAAGCCGTAGCTGGCCGACGCGGCGACGCAGGCCAACGCCGCCAGCACGACCCGGGGCGTGACGGCGACGGGCCCCAGTTGCACCAGCAGCGCGACGCCGGCAAAGCCGACCGCGCAGCCGAGCAGGCGGATGCGGGTGAGTTTTTCCTCGCCGGCCAGCGCGGCGGCCATCACGCCGAAGAGCGGCACCGTGGCATTGAGCACCGCCGAATAGCCCGACGGGATGACCAGCGCGGCCCAGTTGTACAGCACAAAGGGAACCACCACCGACAGCATGCTCAGCAGCGCCAGCCGGGGCCACGCCTCGCGCGGCGGCCATTGGCCGCGCAGCCTGCTCATCAGCAGACCCAGCACGATTGCGGCCAGGACGCAGCGGGTGGCCGCTACCACCCACGGCCCCAGGGCAGGGCTGGCGATACGCAGCAGGGGAAATGATGCGCCCCAGAGGGCGGACATCGCGATGAGCTGGAGGAAGTGTCGGGTTTGCATCAAACGCCGCTCGGGCGGCAACAAAAGCGGCAATGGAAAAGATGGCTGCCTTGATTGTGCAAGATTCGGCCCGACGCTGCAGCGGCCGCAAGGCATGGCTGGGGCGAAGGCGCGAATCTTTCCTACACCGCGCCAGGCGCGGGCCACTCGTCATCAAGGACTTCGGCAGGAAGACCGACATGAGGCGGCCGGTGCAACCTGAGGAGTTGTCGCCTGCTTATGTATTTCTGGCTTCTCCTGTTTGTTCCAGTTATGTCACGGGGATTGTTTTACCGTTGACGGGGAGTGTTGGGGTGGTTTGATTCATTAGTGAAAATGGCTTTTGACTAATAGGGATAAGCGCGGGCAGCTATTGAATTGATAGCGAATCTTGAGGCTGGATCTTGCTCCGGCTTGGGCGTTCTCTACTGAGAGCGGCTGGCCGGGCAACCCCCGGCCAGCCACCCTCAGCAAAGCGCGCATCGCCAGAGCAAGAACCGCCCTGGCAGATGCACTCAAATCAGGTTTCTCATCGCCTGCGCCGTCTCCCGCAACACCGACAAAACCCGTCCCCCCGCATCCTCACTCGACTCATGCCCCATGGGCATGGTCACGCTGAGCGCCCCGGCCACTTCCCCGTGCCGGTCCCGCAGCGGTACGGCAATACCGCGGTAATTGAGTTCCAGCTGCTGCTCGGAAATCGCCCATCCTTGTGCCCGCACGCGCGCCAGTTCGATCCGCAGGCGGTCCTTGCTGGCGATTGTGTATGAGGTGTAGGCCTTGAGCTCGTGGTTGGCCAGCCAGGTTTCCAGCCAGGCGGGGTCGCGCATCGACAGCATTAAAAGGCCCGCTGCCGTGACCTGGGCCTGCACGCGTGAGCCCAGCACGTAGCCGGTGTTCATGGCGCGGCTGGAGCCGTTGCGGGCGATATAGACGATGTCGTCTCCGTCCATCACGCTCACGTACGCGCTCTCCTGGGTGCCGGCGGTCACGCGCTGCAAAAAGGGTTGCACGATGCGCGGCAGGCGGGCCGACTCCAGGTAGGACTGGCCCAGGCGAAGCACCCGCGGCGTCAGCCAGAAGAGCTTGCCGTCGCCGGCGACATACCCCAGGTGCTCCAGCGTCAGCAAATAGCGGCGGGCGGCCGTGCGTGTCATGCCGCAGCGCGCGCCGGCCTGGCTGGCGGTCAGGCGTGGGTTGGCGTCGTCAAAACAT
The DNA here is from genome assembly GCF_056405475.1 of Polaromonas sp. P1_G4. NCBI lineage: Bacteria > Pseudomonadati > Pseudomonadota > Betaproteobacteria > Burkholderiales > Comamonadaceae > Polaromonas > Polaromonas sp. P1_G4. Next base: position 1,294 of record NZ_JBFUCA010000346.1, on the reverse strand, counting down.
TCGATGACGGACAGGCCTTTTTCCAGCCCGGCAATCCAGTCGCGCTTGTCCAGCGTGGAAGGGCTGGGGGCCTGCAATGTAGAGGGTGAAATGGGGAGTTTGGCCGCAGTCATTTGCTGAAGTATTCACAAGAGGGTTTCAACGCAGGCATAGGTCAAACCCTTGTTTCGTTCGATCATCGATCTTTATTGAGCGATCATCGATCAATTTGGTGATAAACCTGTTGGGATTCCTGAGGCTAGCTACTAAAGTTCACACCAAATCTGGCAGTTTCAATCGATTATCGAACGTTTTAGGCAATCCAGCATGTTTTCCACCATTCAGGGCAATACCGACGTGTATCTGATCCCCGGCGATCCGGTCGGGCAGGTGCGTGCGCCGGAGGTGTTCAACCTGATCTTCAAGACGCTGGGTATTGATGCTGTCCTTGTCCCGGTGCATGTGGCCGCCGGGGACATCCAGGCTTTTGTGAAAGCCGCTTTCCTGGCCAGGAACGTCAAAGGCATGTTGCTGACCATCCCGCACAAGGCAGAAGTGATGAGCCTGCTTTCGCATTGCAATGACGCGGGCCGGGTAGCCGGTGCGGTGAATGGCATTCGCCGTAACGCAGCCGGTGAACTGGAAGGTGCCTTGTTTGATGGCAAAGGGTTTGTCCTGTCGCTGGACTATTTCGGTGTGGCCTACGCCGGCAAGCGCGTGTTGATACTGGGCGCAGGCGGCGCGGCAGCCGCGATTACCGCTTCACTCGCGATGGCGGGAAACCAGTCGCCGGCCGCCATTTCGCTGTATGACCCGGCGCCCGGCAAGGCGCAGGTGCTGGCCGACCAGATTACCGCCGCTATGCCGCTGTCAAACGCAAGCATCGCGGCTGTGAGCAGCGGTGACCCTTCGGGCCATGACGTGGTGGTGAATGCCTCACCGCTGGGGCTCAGGGCCGATGATCCCCTGCCGTGCGATGTCTCCCGCATGGCGCCGCATGCGGCCGTCATGGACATCCTCATGAAGAACCAGCCGACGCCGCTGGTTCGCGCTGCCCGCGAGCGCGGTCTGACCGCACAGCCCGGATTTGAGATGCTGATCCAGCAGGTGCCGGACTACCTGGATTTTTTTGGGCATGCCGCAGCGGCGCAGGCCGTTCGCCGCGATGCCACTTTTATCCGTGGGCATTTGTACCCCGCCACGATGGCCGGTGAAATCAGGCGCCCCTTCCAGACCACACCATCTGACAGTGTTCCCATCCCAGGAGTCGGGGAAGCACGACTCGCATCACCTTGATTTTTTAACCCCCCAGAGG
>NZ_JBFUCA010000345.1:0-4579 GCF_056405475.1 Polaromonas sp. P1_G4 | reverse complement strand
CTGCATCACGGGCGGGTCGCCGATGACGGCGTCAATACGGCCGGCCAGCAGGTCGCGCACCGCCGCGTCGGATGTGTCATACATCGTCAATTGCAGGCCGGTGATTTTGCGAAGCTCCGGAATGAACGAAAAACCGGTGATCGTGCCGACCTTTTTGCCTTCCAGGTCCTTCAGGTGCGACCAGTTGGTCTTGCTCGACTGGGTGATGCCGTTCTTGAAATAATGGATCGGGTCGCTCAAGGTCATGATCTTCGAGCGCTGCTCGGTCCAGCCCATGGTGCCGGCCATCACGTCGACGCGTTTGGCCTGCACCGAAGCAATGGTGCCCGACCATTCCATAAGCGCGGGCTTGACCTTGAGCTTGAYGGCCTCGGCCACGCGCTGGAGGATCTCGCCGTCGTAGCCAATCATGGCGCCGTCCTGGTAGCCGGTGCCCGGCATGTCACCGGTGAAGGCGATCGTCAACGCGTCTTTTTCAACGGTTTGCAAGGCCTGGGCGTTGGCAGCCGGCAGTACCGCCCCCGCGGCGAGAAGCATGCACAAGAGGCGTGCGGCGAATGTTTTTTTCATGAAAACTCCTGATGGTGGTTTAACGAAACTCTCACTGACGGGGTGGATGGTATGAAGCACCGTCAACTTGTCATAGGAAGCTTTGGCGTGTAAATTGAACGTATGCGACATTCAGGAAAATTACCGACAAAGGCCGCTTCTGCGCCCAAAGCTGCGGCGGCAAAGCGCGCAAAGCGTGCACCCGCGAAGGCCAACAGGGCGGCCGGCGCACAGGATGAGGGCAACCAGCTGGTGGACCGGCTTGACACGGCCAAGGCCAAAACGCCTCCCAAAACCGGTGTGGAACTGCGGGTCGGTATTTTTCTGTGCCCGCGTTTTCCCCTGTTGTCGCTGGCGGGGCTGTGCGATGCGCTGCGCCACGCCGCAGACCTGGGCGACCAGAGCCGGCAGCTTCGCTGCACGTGGGCGGTGCTCAGCGCCGCCGGCGAGACTGTGGCCTCCAGCTGCGGCGTCGAAGTGGCCACGCTGCCCGCGGCTTCGTCAGACTGCAACTTTGATTACGTGGCTGTGATCGGGGGCTTGCTGCCCTTCATGAAAACGGCCGACCCTCGAGGTGTGAAGTTTCTGAACCACGCCGCAAAAGCCGGTGTGCCGTTGATCGGCATTTGCACCGGCAGCTTTGCGCTCGCGCGGCATGGGTTCATGCAAGGCCGCATGGCCTGTGTTCATCCCTTCCATGTCAATGACTGGAAGGAAGCCTTTCCCGAACTGCCCTTCACCACCAACTGTGACTACATCTTTGATGGTGACCGGATCACCTGCGCGGGCGGCATCTCGATCATCGAGCTGGCCACAGAGCTGATTCGCCTGCATTGCGGGCCGGACCGCGCCGCCAAGGTCGTGCACCAGATGACGGTAACCCGCAAATCCGCCATCTCGCATGTCGCGCGCCGGCGCGCGCTGGGCTATGCCTGTGCCGACAACGACAAGCTCCGCCAGGCCATTGTGCTGATGGAAAAGAACATCACCACGCCGCTTGAAATTTCCGTCATCGCCAAAATTGTGGATTCCAGCAGCCGGCAACTTGAAAGGGTTTTTCTGGCAGAAACGGGCGCTTCCCCTTCAGGGTTTTACCGCAACTCGCGGCTGAAATACGGCCGGTGGCTGCTGACCTCAACCGATTCACCGGTGAGCACCATCGCCTACGAATGCGGCTTTGCCGATGCCTCGCACTTCATCCGGCACTTTCAACAGCTGTATGGTGTTTCACCCGGGCGGCTGCGGAAGGCGTTGCCTGCGGTGGAGGTGTAGGCTCAATTACAGGCCCAGGTACAGGCCCGCGGGGGGCATTTGCGCTTTTCTCAACCTCTTCGTATCGGGGCAGCTCCACCCAGAAGACGCTGCCGCGTCCCTGGCGTTCCGTCATGCCCACCGGGTGCCCCAGCAGCTGGCTCAGGCGGTAGACGACCGCCAGCTCCAGCCCAAAGCCCTCGGCCATGCCCTGCTGCGGGATGCCTTCAGAGAAAGTCTGCTGGCGTTCACGCGCAACGCCCGTGCCTGTGTCCCACAGCTCTATGCGCCACTTGCCCCGGCGCGGCCGCGCGGCCAGCAACACACCGCCGCCATGCGTGTTGCGCAAGGCGTTCGACAGCAGGCAGCCCACCAGCCGCGTGAGCAGCACCGGGTCTGACACCGCCCGTCCCGCGGCGGTTCGGGTGCGCAGGCGCAGGCCTTTTTCGCGCGCCTGCGGCGTGTGCTCTTCGGCCAGCGTGTGGACCAGCGCGGCCAGGTCTACCGGCTGCAGGTGCACGCTCAGCGAAGCCGGTTCCAGCCCTGCCAGGCTGAACAGCGATTCAAACAACTCGTCAATCTTGCGTGTCGAATCGCCAATCTTGCGCGCAATCTGCGCCGCAAACTCCGGCTCCGCCGTCAACCATTCGGCATACGGGCCCAGCGCATGCACGGGGTGGCGCAGCTCATGCGCGGCGCTGGCAATAAAGCTGCTCCGCACGGCCTCCGCCTCCGCCAGGGCCTGTTTGCGCTCCTCCAGGGCCTTGATCAGTTCCTGGCGGTCGAACTGCCGCTCCAGGCTGATGCGCTGGGCCCGGTACATGCGCCGGCCCGTCACATGGGCCACCCACAGGAAGACCAGCACCACCCCCATCTCGGCGCCGGTGTCGAGCACCGAAGGAACACCTCCCGTCAGGTCTATTCGCCAGGCCAGGGCCGCCAGCACCGAGGCACTCAAGCCGTTGCAGTACGCCGAGACGGTACGCAAGCTCGGCGGGCCCGAAGCCACCGCGACCACCGCGATGCCCCCAAGGATCATGATGCACACCAGTTGGTCTTCAATAGGGGCCTGGCGGTACACCACAAACATCAGCGAGCCCCAGACCACCGCGCTCAAGGGCCAGGCCCATCCAAGGAGCGACATGAACTCCCGCAGCGCCACCCCGTCGGCCTCCGCCAGGCGGTGGCGGTAAGCATGCAGGATGGCATAACGCAGCAGCGTCATGGAGCCGGTGGTCAGGGTCCATACCCACAAGTCCCATGGCGCCACACGCCCATGCAGCATTGCCACCACCACCAGAATGATCAGCACGGCCGCATGCAGCGTAGGCCGCGCATTTTGCATAAACGTGCGGGCCAGCTGCACGCTGATCCAGGTCTCGCGTGGGGTCATCGAACGGAGCCTTCAGGGGCTGCTGGCGTGGTGGGCGTCATTGAGAGCGGATTCTTCTGTGAGCGGGGCGGGGCGGGGTGCGGGCAACAACAATATCAGTGATTTTCCCTTGGGTACCGGGTGGAAGAAGAGGGCGGGATTGGGGGCTTCTACCTATTATTTGGCTTGTGGAATCTGCCCCGCATTCGCTTTGGGGAGGTCTTCGTGAAGACCTTCTTTGCGAGGTAGCGGGGATTGCGGCGCGGCCGTTTGGCGGTGCGCCGTATTCCATTGGCTTCACGGCAGCCGGGGCGTGGAAGTCTGGTTTTTGTTGCCCCGCTGGCCTTGTGCTGATCTTGCCAGTGTTGGCGGCGTTGGGCGAGTCGTCTTTGGTTGTCTTTGTGCGGTGGTTACACGGACGGAACGTGTACCTTTTTATTCATGGGTTGTGCGTACTGGTGAAAATCTTGAATGATGAACGCCGAGCGCGTGGGCGCTGTGATCGCCGCCCCCTTCACTGGCCTGATGGCTTTGGGCAAGGTGGTGAAGCCCTTCAATACCGAGGTCGATAGCGGCAGGGGCTACTTTCTCTTGGTTCGGCGATGGGCCCGAATTTTGGGAGAGGATCGGCCCCTCGACGTTTAAGCTGCGTCTTGGAACGATTTCGAAAGCCAAACTAATCTAGGCATAACGTGCTTGAACTGTTCTGGTGTGATTGATTTGGCATGTGCGTCTGCTCGTAATTTGTTACCGGCATCCATTGCTTCCATAAATCGTTGCTTGTCATCATTGAAAATAAATCTGAAATTCCCCCAATTTTTTACAACAAGATCTTTCAGATTTGAGAAGTAAAACTCTTTGTGGAAAATCTCGTCGTAGTCTAATTTTTCTGCATTTGATATTTGAGAAGGCTTATTCATTACGCTGATAACAGCGGCTTTAGCTTCGACTTTTCCAAGGGAGGCTCTGAGGGATGTCCTTGCAAATTCGCGGAAACGGAACTCAAATTGATTGCGCTCTTTGCTTATTAGTGCCCATCGCTCATCCACCGATTCAGGGCAACGAAGATCTCGTGCGTTCTCTTTAACTGCTGATTCAACGGCGCTTATTCTGAAGTGATACTTGCCATCCATTTTTTCGATCAAACCATAGCCGATTAAATGTTCGATGTCTTGGTGGCGATCTTGTGCATAGGCTTGAAACTTTTCATGATCCCCAGCAGCGAGTAGTCGTAGAAGCTCGAATTCTCTCGGGTATCTTTCAGTGAGAACCTGCAGAATTAGGTTGATGTAGTTTCGTGTACTGCTGATCAAGTTGTCTTTGTGAGTCTGATAAAAAGTCTTTCTGACAAGCACAATCCTAGGGACATTTTTTGTTACTTGTAAGTTCCATAGGTAACTACAGGCC
>NZ_JBFUCA010000344.1:0-4596 GCF_056405475.1 Polaromonas sp. P1_G4 | reverse complement strand
GGGTATATGACCCTGAGTGGCTGCGCGGCGCTGGCTGAAAATCCCAGCCGTGTTTATAAGGTACATTTTTCATTTTTCGGCAATATGGCCCAGAACATTTGTGAACGTTCGTATTAGGCCGTGCTGACCCGGCCGTGGTGACCACACTTCGGTGTTACCCGGCCAGAGCCGCTTTCCACGCATCCCCTCCTTAAACTCCATGAAGAAACTCCCCACCAGCGGCGGCCTCGTGTATTCCACCGACGCGGGACGCATGTGCCCTGGATGCCGCCAGCCGGTGTCCGCGTGCACGTGCAAGCAGCAGGCCGCGCCCAAGGGTGATGGTGTGGTGCGCGTCATGCGTGAAAGCAAAGGCCGCGGCGGAAAAACTGTCACCGTCATCAAGGGCCTGCCGCTGGACGCCCTGGGCCTGGCGCAATTGGGCAAACAGCTCAAAGCCGCCTGTGGTTCGGGGGGCACGGCCAAAGACGGCATCATTGAAGTGCAGGGCGACCATTGCGACACCGTCATGCAGGCCCTGCAAAAACAGGGCTACGCGCCCAAGCGGGCAGGCGGTTAGGCATGAACCCCGAAGACCTCCAGCTGCTGGTGACCCGCGAAATGCCTTTCGGCAAACACAAGGGCACCCTGATCGCCGACCTGCCCGGCAACTACCTCAACTGGTTCGCCCGCGAAGGTTTTCCCAAAGGCGAAATCGGCCGCCTGCTGCAGCTGATGCAGGAGATCGACCACAACGGGCTGAAGCCGCTGCTGGATCCGTTACGGCGGTAGTCAAGTCACTCAATCACCGCGAAACTCTGGAAGCTTGGCAATCACCTTGATCTCAAACTGAAAGCCATAGAGCCAGGTCACGCCGACACCCGTCAGCGTAGGGTGCGGTGCGTTGCCCCAGTAGTCGGGCACCACTTTCCAGGCTGTCTCGAACACCGATTCCGGATCCACCATGAAGACGGTCACGTCGACCACGTCGTCGAAGGTGCAGCCTGCGGCCTTGAGGATGGCGTTCAGGTTGTCGAAGGCGAGCCGGACCTGCGCCTCCAGGTCGGGCTCGGGGGATCCATCTTCGCGGCTGCCAACCTGCCCTGAAACGAACAGGAATCCGTTGGACTTCACCGCCGGCGAATAGCGGTTGCGTTCATAGAGGGCCTGGCGCCCGGGTGGAAAAACGACGTCACGCTTGGTCATAAAAATGTCCTTTTTCATATGGGCCGTCGCCGGCCCGTGGTTAACGATGAAAGAACTTTAGAAGACTGTGCCTTTCGGATAAACAGGCAAGGCTAACCATCACTGTTCGTAGAATCCAAACAATCATCAACGTCAACATATCTGGAGCAGAGATGGACCGTTTCGATGCAATGCAGGCATTCGCCCGCGTGGTGGAAGCAGGCAGCTTCACCAAGGCGGCCGAGACACTCCATATGAGCAAGACCAGCGTGACGCAGCTGGTGCAGCAACTGGAAGCGCGGCTGCGGGTCAAGCTGCTCAACCGGACCACACGGAAGGTCAATGTCACTGCCGATGGCGCTGCCTACTATGACCGGGTGGTGCGCGTCCTGGCCGAGGTTGATGATGCCGAGACCAGCCTGTCCAGCGCGTCGGCGTCGCCCAGGGGCCGGCTGCGGGTCGATGTGCCCAGCCCCCTGGCCCGCATGATCCTGGTGCCGGCCTTGCCGGAATTTCATGCGCGCTACCCTGAGATTCAGCTCGACATGGGTGTCAGCGACCGCATGGTGGACCTGATCGGCGACAACGTGGATTGCGTCGTGCGCGGCGGCGAGCTAACCGATCAGTCGCTGATGGCCCGCAAGGTGGGTGACCTGCAGTTGGGGGTATACGCCGCCCCGGCCTATCTGGAGCGCTCGGGCACACCGTTGCACCCACGAGAGCTGGAAGACACACATCACCGCATCGTGGGTTTTCTGTGGGCGCGCACCGGCAAGGCTTTTCCGTACGCCATGCACTGCAAGGGCGAGAGCATCAAGGTGCAAGGCCGGCACCTGTTCGCATTCGATGACGRCAATGCCTACCTCGCGGCCGGGCTGGCGGGATTGGGAGTCCTCTGGCTGCCGGACTACATGGCGAAGGCGCACCTGGCTGGCGGCGAACTGGTGCGCCTGTTCAAGGGCTGGCGCCTTGACCCGATGCCTTTGTACGTAGCCTTTGCGCCGAACCGGCATGTCAGCGCCAAACTGCGCGTGTTCATCGAGTGGATTGCCGGGCTGATGGCGCAGCATGCGCCTGTTGCTGGCCCGCGTGACGGAAAAACATGACCCCGCCATGGAAATTCCATCGGCGATATATTCATTTCATTCAAGGAGTTTTCGATGGCCAATCTTCGCCAAGCCCTGGTTCACATGCGCTCGGGGCGCTGGACCGAGGCACACACGATTGTGCAGAGTGATGAGTCGCAACTGGCCGCCTGGCTGCACGGCATCCTGCATGTACAGGAGGGCGACCTGGGGAATGCCGAGTACTGGTATGGCCAGGCCAAGCGGGATTTCAACGGCCGCGGAACGCTGGATGAAGAGATGGACCGCTTTGAGGCAGGGCTGCCCAAATAAGCGTGGTCACACCATCGCAGCCAGACGCGTCCCCTGGTCAATAGCGCGTTTCGCATCGAGTTCGCTGGCTTCGTCTGCGCCGCCAATCAGATGCGTCTTGACGCCGGCCGCGCGCAGTGGCTCCAGCAGTTCGCGCAGGGGTTCCTGTCCGGCGCACAGCACGATGTTGTCGACCGCCAGCACGGTGCCGTCCTGCCGTTTTTCGCCGAAGGTGATGAAGAGGCTGAGGCCTGAGCCTTCTTCGTTTTCACCAATGCGTTCATAGTTGACGCCTGAAAGCATTTCGACGTTTTTCATCTTCAGCGCGGCACGGTGGATCCAGCCGGTGGTCTTGCCCAGGCCCGCGCCCAGCTTGCCGGGCTTGCGCTGCAGCAGGGTGACATGGCGCGCCGGCGGCGTGACCAGCGGGCGTACCACGCCGCCGCGCACTTCACCGGGGTCGGCCACACCCCATTCGGCGAGCCAGGCGGGCAGGTCGAGTGCGGTGGAATGGCCGGTGGGTGTGACGAGGAACTCGGCGACGTCAAAGCCGATGCCGCCTGCGCCTATGAGTGCCACACGTTCGCCAACGGGCTGGCGGCCCAGCAGCACATCGATGTAGCTCAGCACCTTGGGATGGTCTTGCCCGGGAATACGCGGGTTGCGCGGCGTGACGCCGGTGGCCAGCACGACTTCGTCAAACTTCTGCGCAATGAGGTCGGCCGCCGAGACGCGGGTGTTCAGGTGCAGCTTCACGCCGGTGCCGGTGATGCGCTGGCCGAAGTAGCGCAGGGTTTCCTCGAACTCTTCCTTGCCGGGCACGCGCTTGGCCAGGTTGAACTGGCCGCCGATTTTGTCGGCCGCGTCATACAGGTCAACGCTGTGGCCGCGCAGGGCCAAAGTGGTGGCGGCGGCCAGACCCGCGGGGCCTGCGCCTATGACGGCAACGCGTTTTTTGGCGGGGGCGATGCGAATGACGAGTTCGGTTTCATGCCCGGCGCGGGGGTTGACCAGGCAGCTTGCCAGCTTGGCCTGGAAGGCGTGGTCCAGGCAGGCCTGGTTGCAGGCGATGCAGGTGTTGATCTCGTCGCGGCGCCCCTGCGCGGCCTTGTTGACAAACTCGGGGTCGGCCAGGAAAGGGCGGGCCATGCTGACCATGTCAGCCGAGCCGTCGGCCAGCACCTGTTCGGCCACCTCGGGCATGTTCAGGCGGTTGCTGGTGATGACAGGAATCGTGAGGCCGGCGGCACGCAGGTCGGTGCGCAGCTTTTTGGTGACCCAGGTGAAGGCACCACGTGGTACTGACGTCGCGATTGTCGGCACACGCGCCTCATGCCAGCCGATGCCGCTGTTGATGAGCGTGGCACCGGCGGCTTCCACCGCTTGGGCCAGCAGCACGACTTCCTCCCAGCTGCTGCCGCCGGGGATCAGGTCGATCATCGAGAGGCGGTAGATGATGATGAAGTCGCGCCCGACGGCTTCGCGCGTGCGGCGCACGATCTCGACGGCCAGGCGCATGCGGTTGGCGTAGCTGCCGCCCCACTCGTCGGTGCGCTGGTTGGTGTGGGTGACAAGGAACTGGTTGATGAAGTAGCCTTCGCTGCCCATGATCTCGACGCCGTCGTAGCCGGCATCGCGGGCGAGCATGGCGCAGCGGATGAAGGCGCGGATCTGCCGCTCAATGCCGCCGGCGCTGAGCTCGCGCGGGGTGAAGGGCGAGATGGGGCTCTGGATGCGCGAAGGTGCGACGCACAGCGGGTGGTAGCCATAGCGGCCGGTGTGCAAAATTTGCAGCGCAATCTTGCCGCCTTCTGCATGTACTGCGTCAGTGACCTGCTTGTGGCGGCGCGCAGCGCCTGAGCTGGCGAGCATGCCGGCAAACGGTTTGGTCCAGCCGGCGATGTTGGGCGCGAAGCCGCCGGTAACCATCAGGCCCACACCGCCGCGCGCGCGCTCGGCAAAGTAGGCGGCCATGGCGGGGAAGTGTTTGCGGCCGTCTTCGAGGCCGGTGTGCATGCTGCCCATGAGCACGCGGTTCTTCAGCGTGGTGAAGCCC
>NZ_JBFUCA010000343.1:0-4641 GCF_056405475.1 Polaromonas sp. P1_G4 | reverse complement strand
CAGCGGGAACATTCGAGCACCTCGGGAACAACCTTGGCGCCTTGAGTTTCCTCATCGATATGTTGAATTACCAGCCGGCGCTGGCGAAAAAACTGTTTGTGTTTGACGCGGAAAAAGGCGAGCTCAAGCCTTTGATGGGCCGGACCCAGAACGCCGGTAGTGCGGCGACCTCTGTCACGGTCAACAATGATGTGCTGTCACAGGAAGTGATTTCTGTTGTGCAGGATGCGGGTCTTGGCGAAACGGACCACAACCTCACGCTCAAACTTGACACGCTGGCCACGCATGCGGCGCTGGCCGAACAACCTGCGCTTGCGCAAAGTGCGCGCGAAGCCGCCGTCGCAGTTTCCGGAAGCAACGCGAGTGTTGCTGCGGAGGCGCTGACGACCTTGGCATTTGCCGTAACGCCGGTGCAGGCGGCGCCTGAGAGCCCGGCCGCGTCGGATGATTTTGAAGAAGACGACCTCCGTGACATCTTTCTTGAGGAGGCACGCGAAGTTGTCGGCAACGGCCAGCAAGCTTTGGCTGCACTGGTCAATGATCCGGCCGATGTATCTCAACTCACGGTTTTGCGGCGTGCTTTTCATACGCTCAAGGGCAGCTCCCGCATGGTGGGACTCAACGAGTTCGGCGAGGCGGCGTGGTCGCTTGAGCAGATGCTCAATAGCTGGCTGGCCGACCAGAAGGTTGCCACGGATGAGTTCCGGGCTTTATCGCTGGAAGCCATGGGCGGTTTTGCAAAGTGGATTGAAGACATTGCGGGAAATCGCGATGGATCGTGGTCGGCGTCTACCTTCCGAGCCAGTGCCGATGCGATGCGCACGGAGGGCCGTTACAGCCCCCTGGTGACTGCCGTAGTCGATGCTGCCGAGGTTCCTGTGGCCGCCGTGGCGGCAGCAATGCCAACAGCGCTGGCACCTGAGCTGGAGCTGGATTCAGGTGTTCCCGAAACCGTGGGTGCTGAACCTGTTGCCGACCCGGCCGTCGTGACGGATCTGGATTTTGACCTCATGTTTGAGTCGGAAGGTGCAGCTGCGACCGCGAGCCCTGCGGAGCCTGCAGGTCCGTCTGTGGCAGAAATTGAAGGCATTGATTTCGGCAGTTTGTCCGCAGTTTCTGCGACGGCTGATACAACACCAGCGTCAACGCCGCCCGCTTCGGCGGAGCCGTTCGCATCCCTGGAAATAAATGCAACAGAACCGATCGAACTGTCGGACGCGGATTTCGACAAGCACTTTCAAACCGAGGCCGTGGCGGCTGAACAGCCAACGCCTGTGGTCTTTGATTTCACCCCTGAGGGGCACAAACAATTGCCGGCAGCGGCCGAAGGCGCCGGTCTGGCCGGGCAACCGCAACACTTGCAGGCTGCCGAAGTTCTGAAGACGGATGATGCGGTCGATGCAGCTGACAGTGTGCTGCCATTGGATGGCAATGGTGACGAACAGGTCAAGGTCATCGGTGCCTTGCGCATTGGAATTCCGCTTTACAACGTCTACCTGAATGAAGCAGATGAATGGTCACGCCGGCTTGTGACTGAGGTGGCCGAATGGGCGCTCGAGCTGAACCAACCGGTCAGTGACTCTACCGTCGCCCTGGCCCATTCCCTCGCGGGAAGTTCCGCGACTGTCGGGTTCCATGCCCTGTCCGGAATGGCTCGGGCGCTTGAACAGGCTTTGCAGCAATCCAGCGTTCACCACAGCAATGGCGCCGCCAGGTATGGGCAGGTATTTGTTGATGCAGCGGAAGACATCCGCCGGCTTCTGCACCAGTTTGCCGCGGGTTTTCTCAAGGAGGCGGATGCAACCATCCTTGACAGGCTGAAGCAACTCGATTTCTCTGATTCGGTTTTGCCACCGGGTAACGATTTTTCCGACTTCGACTTCTCCCCCGAATCGGTGGAGGTGGAAACGGTCTCTGTAGAGCCGGTGCGCTCACTGGAACCAGAGCCAGAAGTGACGCCGGCTCAGGTAATTGAAATGCCTGTCCCCGCTCAGGTCACGCCGGTGCCTCCACCTGCTGCTGTCGTCTCTCCGCCTGCCCGGCTGGTAGCGACCGTGGCTGCACCARTGAACTCGAACTTCGAGGAAGACGAGGACGACGAAATCGATGCGGTCGATGCGATTGATCCCGACCTGTTTCCGATTTTTGAAGAAGAAGCTGCAGAACTCATGCCCCAGCTGGGGGGCGCACTGCGGCAGTGGTCTTCACGTCCTGATAACCAGGGCGCACGCATGGAAGTCCTCCGTGCACTTCACACGCTCAAAGGCAGCGCCCGGCTGGCAGGTGCATTGCGGTTAGGCGAAATGGCTCACCGGATTGAGTCCGAAATCGAACATCTCGGCTCTGATGCGGCTTCAACCCAGGAATTCGAACCCCTGATGACGCGTTTTGACGCCATGGAAGCTACATTTGAGGCCTTGCGCCGTGCTGATGCGGCTGCTGCGGCTGCACCCGTCACGCTTGCACCTATTGCACCTATTGCGCCTATCGCGACCGTTGAGCCCATACTGAAGTCGACCACGCAGGACAAGCCCGCTCCAATTGTGGATGCGCAGGAAACTCCAGCCGAGAGCGCCGCTCCGGTTGCCGCCGGTGCGGGCCGCAAGCTCACGGTGCCGGCGCCGCAGACCATGGCCATGCAGCCGTTGCGACAGGCGGCCAACGCCTCGATCCGCGTGCGCTCCCAGTTGCTTGACCGCATGGTGAACCAGGCTGGTGAGGTCATGATCACGCGCTCCCGGCTGGAAGCCGAACTCAGCCAGCTCCGGGGCTCGCTGAACGACATGAGCGGTAACTTGAACCGCTTGCGCCAGCAGCTGCGGGACATTGAGTTGCAGGCTGAAACCCAGATGCAGTCGCGATTGGCTCAGGCCAAGGAAGCCCAGGCTGGGTTTGATCCGCTGGAGTTCGACCGCTTTACCCGCGTACAGGAACTGACGCGAATGATGGCCGAGTCGGTGAATGACGTGGCAACCGTGCAGCGCACCTTGCAGCGCACGGTGGAAGCCACCGAAGACGACTTGATCGCCCAGGCTCGCCAAACCCGAGAGCTGCAACGCGACTTGCTCCGTACCCGCATGGTGGAATTCGAAGGCATCTCCGAGCGCCTGTACCGCGTAGTGCGCCAAGCGTCCAAGGAAACCGGCAAGCAGGTCCGCCTGGACTTGCTGGGCGGTACCATGGAAATGGACCGCGGCATGCTGGACCGTATGACGCCGGCCTTTGAGCACTTGCTGCGTAACTGCGTGGCCCACGGTATTGAAAGTACGCAGGTTCGCACCGATGCCGGCAAGGACCCGGTCGGCCTGATCACCGTTCACTTGCGCCAGGAAGGTAACGACGTTTCTGTTGACTTCAGCGATGACGGCGCCGGCTTGAACCTGGCACGTATCCGCGAAAAGGCCATCAGCCTCGGGATGATCACCGCTGATCAACCGCTGGAAGACGGCGACGCCGCTAACCTGATTTTCATGCCCGGCTTCTCTACGGCCGCGCAGGTGACCGAGCTGGCAGGACGCGGCATCGGTATGGATGTAGTCCGCTCTGAAGTCAACGCGCTCGGTGGCCGGATCGAAACTTCCACCGTCGCCGGTCAGGGAACGCACTTCAAGCTGGTACTCCCGCTGACTACTGCTGTGACGCAGGTGGTGATGATCCGCTCGGGCAATCTCTCAATCGGCGTACCTGCCAACGTTGTGGAAACCGTCAGGCGCGCTTCGGCCAAAGAGCTGCAGCAGGCCTATAACACCGGCACACTGGAGATTGCCGGCGAGTCGATGCCCTTCTTCTGGTCCGGTGCATTGCTGCAGGCCTCGCACCACAGCGCCGAAGCCCAGGGCAAGACCACACCGGTCGTGATTTTCCGAAGCGCCGCACAGCGCATTGCCCTGCACGTCGATGAAGTGTTGGGCAACCAGGAGGTTGTGGTCAAGAACCTGGGCCCGCAGTTGTCCCGTTTGCCCGGCCTGGCCGGTATGTCAGTGCTGGCTTCCGGTGCGGTCGTGCTGATTTACAACCCGGTTGCGCTGGCTTCCGTGTATGGCCAGCAGGCGCGCGCATGGAGTTCAGACCGGGCCGAGCCGCACATGCTTGAAGGCTCCGGCGCTACCGCGGCAACCACCGACGGCGGCAGCGGCAGCGTCGCGAAAAGGACGATGGCGGCACCTGTCGCCCCGCAGATTCCGTTGATTCTTGTGGTCGATGACTCCATTACGGTTCGCCGGGTTACGCAACGTCTGCTTCAGCGTGAAGGCTACCGTGTCTCCATGGCGGCCGACGGTCTGCAAGCGCTTGAACGCCTGCAGGAAGAGCGGCCGGCCGTGGTGCTGTCAGATATCGAAATGCCGCGCATGGATGGCTTTGACCTGGCGCGCAACATCAGGGCTGACGTGCGCCTCAGTAACCTGCCCATCATCATGATCACGTCCCGCATCGCCGAGAAGCACCGTGAACATGCCAAGGAGCTGGGCGTCGACCACTATCTGGGCAAACCGTTCTCTGAAGAAGAGTTGATGAGCCTGGTGCGCCACTATTGCGCTGCCGAGACCACCGCGACCGCCTGAGGTAAAAAAGCAGAAAAAAGCCTGTAGCCTAGGTAGGACGTGCGCAAGCAGCTCCTAAAATAATAGCAAGGCCTGAGAG
>NZ_JBFUCA010000342.1:0-4641 GCF_056405475.1 Polaromonas sp. P1_G4 | reverse complement strand
GGTAAGCGGCCATGACGGGGATGTCGGCAAAGGTCACCGCCTGGATGAACAGCAGGCCCATGCCGGGCCATTGAAAGACGGTTTCGGTGATGATGGCAAAGGCGATCAACCCGCCCAGTTGCAGACCGGTAATGGTCATTACCGGCACCAGCGTGTTGCGCAAGGCATGGCCGAAATGGATGGCCCGGTCGGGCAGGCCGCGCGCCCGTGCGAACTTGATGTAGTCGGTGCGCAATACCTCCAGCATTTCGGCGCGCACCAGCCGCATGATCAACGTGAGCTGAAAGACCGCCAGCGTCACGGCCGGCAGGACGATGTGGTGCCAGCCGTCGGCCTTGAAGAGGCCTGTGCTCCACCAGCCGATCTGCACTGTCTCGCCACGGCCAAAGCTCGGGAACCAGCCCAGGCCCACGGCGAACACCAGGATCAGCAGGATACCGATCAGGAAARTGGGCAATGAAACACCCAGCAGTGACACCGTCATGAACACCTGGCTCAGGAACGAGCCGCGGCGCAGCGCCGAATAGACGCCCATCGGGATACCGATGAGCAAGGCCAAAACGGCCGCCACCAGCGCAAGCTCCAGCGTCGCGGGAAAACGTTCGGAAATCAGGCGCGATACCTTGGCGCCCTGTCGCAGGCTCAAGCCGAATTCGCCCTGCGCGGCGTTGACCAGGAAATGCCAGAACTGGACGATAAAAGGCCGGTCCAGCCCGAGGTCGGTGCGCAGTTGCCGGATCTGCGCCGGTGTGGCGTCCTGCCCCAGAAGGAACACCACCGGGTCACCGACATACTGAAAGAGCATGAAGGCAATCAAGGCGACCACGACCATCACGATCACGGCCTGGATCAGGCGGCGCAGAATAAAAGCAAGCATTGGCCAAAGAAAAGTGTCGGACGATACTAGCAGAGCAATTGCTATGCCGACACAGGGGTTTACTTTAGGGTTAAAGAACCGCGTGGCCCCGGCAATTGCCCTGAATCGGGCTTTTCATTGCCCTTTTAAGGTGCCGCGCGCCTCTTTGCGGCGCGACCGGCTCTAAAGCCGTTGCAGTTTTTTGCGGACCAGGTGGATGTTGCTGCGCAGCGCATACAACTCGTCGGTATAGGACAGCGGCACCGTGATTTTTTCGGCGCGGCTTTCCAGGTTGTTGAGTTCTTCCAGCAAGGCCGCGTTGCCACTGTTTTCCCCGGAGATTTCCACGCGGTTTTCGATGTCGCGCAGTTGGCCGTACCAGCGGAAGATGCGTGAACGCACACGAAAGGCATACAGCGGCGGGATGATGCGCGACAGCGGCAGCATGATGGCGATGATGATGCCCATCGCCAGCCACATCCGCTCGACCAGGTTGGCCACCCAGAAGGGCAGGTAGCGCTGCAGTACGGGGGTGCCGTTCTTGATGGCGCGCTCGGCCTCCTTGGCAATGGGCAATTCGCTGTTGTCGCGGTTCGGGTATTCGCGGGCGCTTTTGAACCAGCCGGCCCCGCCATGGATGTCGTTGCCGGCCTGGGCCAGCAGCTGCTGCAGCGCGGGATGAATACCGGAGCGCGTGATAAGTGAGGTGGTCGATGCGACCAGCCGTACGTCATCGGGCGGAATATTGCTCGCCAGATCCACCACGCCGCGTGGCAGGCGGGTCGGCGTCAAAAATGCAAAGCGCCGCGAATAGGCTTCGCTCTGGGCAAAATTCATGAGCTTGACGCCGGGGGTTTGCAGCAGCATCTGCACCATCAGCGACTCCGGGGCGGACGCGAACACAATCGCGTCCAGTTCCCCGCCCAGAAAGGCCACGGTCGCGGGCGTCTGCTCCAGTCTCGACACTTTCATCGTAGCGGGATCGATGCGGTTGCTGTCGAACAGTTTCGCCATCAGGCTTGGGACGCCGCTGCCTGGCGTTCCCAGGTTGACGCGCAGGCCCTGCAATTGCGTGAGCGATGTGAGGCTGGCGTCTTCGCCCGTATCCGCGGAGTCTGCCTTTGGGGCGAGTCGGCTGCCTGGCGCCTTCGCGGCCCGTGCCGCGGCAGCTACTTTGCGCGCCGCATCTTCCCGGTAGAACAGCCAGAGCGGTTCCACAAACAGGCTGCCCAGCGACGACAGGTCTTCTTCATCCTGGGCGGTGTAGTCGCTGGTGCCGCCCTGGACAAAACCGACGTCCACCTTGCCTTCGCGCAGCAACTGCAGGTTGGCGGCTGAGCCTTCCGAGGGCACAAGGACCACCTGGATGCCCTCCTGAGCCAGCGCCTTGGCGTAGCGTTTGCCGAATTCTTCATAGGCGCTTTGCGCCGGGCCGGTCGCCAGGCTTACCCGCTTGGGCGGGTTCGGGTCCAGCCACCAATAGGCCAATACCAGCAGCGCCGCCGCCAGCAGGATGAACGGGCCGGCGGAGACCCACAGATCGCGCAGGGACAACAGGGTGTAGCGAATGGTTTTAGGCATGCGCCGAACCATAGCATGGGGCCGCTGCCGGCCTGCAGGCAAAGTTTGTCTATTGGTAAAAATGGCCTGCAGGCCAATCAGGACAAGCGCAAGAAGCTATCAAAATGAGAGCGGATTGGCGATCGTGCCGGTGGGCGCTTACTTGCGGGGTTCGATGGAAAGCACGGTATAGGTCCCGTTGATCCTGTCCACAGTGAAACTGACCTTGTCCCCGGCTTTCACGGTTTCCAGCATCGCGGGGTCCTTGACCTGGAACACCATGGTCATGCCGGGCATGTCCAGGTTCTTGATCTCACCGTGCTTGAGGGTGATCTTGCCGGCCTCCTTGTCGACTTTGCGGACTTCGCCTTCGGTCGGCGGCAAGGCCGCCTGCGCCAGGGCAAGCGACGTGGCCAGTACGGCAAAGAGGGCAGCCCCTATGCGGTTAAAACGTTTCATGGGGAATCCTTTCAGGTGCGGTGATAGCTTTGGTAAATGCGGGTACTGCCATCGCGGTGAACCAGCAGCACGTCATACGGGTCTTTGCGTCCGCCATAAAGCGGCGCATCCATGCCGGGCGAGCCCACCGGCATGCCGGGAACGGCCAGGCCTACGGCCTGCGGGCTCTCTTTGAGCAGGCGGTAGATCTCACGGGCCGGCACATGGCCTTCCAGTGCGTAGCGCTTGCCGGCCAGGCTGACTTCCGCCGTGTGGCAGGAGCCGAGCTTTTCCGGGATGCCGAGCCGGGTCCGCGCCGCCGTGTTGCCGCTGTCGTGAATGCGAACCTGGAACCCGTTGGCCTGCAGGTGCGCCACCCAGTCCTTGCAGCAACCGCAGTCAGGGTCTTTCCAGACTTCGACGGGTACTTGGGTCTGGGCCCACAGTGCCGGGGTGAGGGCTGAGGCGCTTGCAATCGCGGCCGTCACCTGGATGAGTTGTCGTCTTTGCATCATGTGTGCTCCTTGTGTGAACGGATCAGCGGGCCGCAACAGTGATCTTGCCCACCATGCCTGCCTGGTAGTGGCCGGCGATCAGGCAGGCGAAGTCGAATTCGCCGGCGCGGTTGAAGGTCCAGACCAACCCGCCCGACTTGCCCGCCGGCACGTGCGCCATGTAGGGCTCGTCGTGCTCCATGCCCGGAAACTTCACCATCATCGCCGCGTGTTCGTCGAGATTCTTTTGGGTCCCGATCACCAGTTCATGCAAAAGTTTGCCGCGATTGCGGATTTCAAAACGCACGGTTTCGCCTTGCTTGAACGAGAGCTTGTCGGGTGTGAACCGCATGTTGTCGTCCATGGATAGCGTGACGGTTCGTGTGGCTGCGCTGGCATCGCCCGCAATGCCCCAGGGCTTTTGCTCTTTCGGGGCCGGGGCAGCACTGGGGCTGTGGACAGCATCGCCGTGGGCGAAAGCCGGCGCGGCCGAAGCTGCAACAACGGCGGCGGCAAGAATGGCGGTAAGTGGGTTCATGGTGTGGTCCTTGTGGATGAAGTTAAAGAGTCAAAAGTTCAAAGTCAAATCAATGTTGGTGCCCGGGATGCCCGGCCGCTGTGCCCGGCGCATCGCTGTAGCCGCGCAAATCCGCGTAAAGGTTTATCTGCTGCGGTGTCAATAAACCTGCCTGTTGCAAGTGCGTATGCAAGTGCGAGGCACGCAACTGGGCTTGAAGCAGGCCAATCTGCCGGGTCAGGGCATCAACCTGTGCCGCGTTCACCTGCCTGCCGGCAAAGGCGCTGTCCAGGTCACGCTCGGCCTCCACCAGCCTGGCGCCCAGCGCGCGGGCCTCGGCCTTGTGCTGGTTCATCAGTGCTTCGCTGGCCTGCTTTTGCGCGGCGCTCAGCGCCAGCGGGCCGGCCAGTTCCAGCACGTGCATGGGCCCCGGGTAACCGTTCAATTCGGCCGCTTTGGCTTGTTCCATGCCTTTGCCGGCCAGAAGGTCAGCGGTTTGTGCCGCCGACAGGGCTTTGATGCCGCGCGCTTGCTGGCCCGCGTAGGGACTTGCTGCGGGGTTTTCACCCCTCGTCTGGCCATGTTGGGCAAACAGGGCTGTAGCGCCCGACAGTAAAGCGCAAGCAGCTATCAATTTAAGAGCGTTTTGGGTTTTCATGGTGTTCCTCAWGGTTCTGGGTCAGTGGCCGGTATGGCCCTGGGGTTTGCGGATATTGATTTCAGTGCCGCCCGCAGGTGCGGCCGGATTGCCAGGCTGGGGGCGGGCCGGGTCGGGC